>CAYZGY010000595.1:0-5393 GCA_964478085.1 uncultured Planctomycetia bacterium | reverse complement strand
GCCTCGCTGCGATTGCGGCTCGAGTCGTAAGCGACGACGGAGAAGTAAAAGGTCCCAGCCTCGAAGCCGTCGAGTGTCGCCTGGGTCACGTTTCCAACGTCGGTCTCGATCAGATAGTATCCTGGCTCCGGGCCATCGAGCACGATGTAGCCGGCGAGATCCTCGAGCGGGCTTCCGTCGGCGTTCGCGTTCGGTGCGTCCCACTCGAGCGAGACGTCGAACGTCTCGGGTTCGGGGTCAGGCTCGGGTTCGGGATCCGGTTCCGGCGGTGGTGGTGGAGCGGGCTCGGGCTCCGGCACGGGTGCCGGCTCAGGCTCAGGCTCAGGCTCCGGCGCCACGAGTTCTGCATTCGTTGAGCCGCTCCCACCACTCGTGCAGCCGGCCAGCACGCCCGTACTCAAGGCCAACACCGCGGTCAGGCTCACGCACCGGCGTGCTGACACCCGTTTTCTGTCGCGCCAATGGCACTTCATTGAACCCTCCTCTTCTGACGATTCCCCGGTTTACCGGTGCTTGAGGCAACGACCATGCCACCTGCGCAGGAAGTAAAAGGTTCTTCTGTGGAGGAGTTTATGCTTCGTGACCGGAGTCCTGGTCGTATGCCGATATCTACCCGATCGGTAGGAATCGGGCGGTCGAAAGTAGCGATCGTCGAGGCCGGAGAGTCGAGCTTTGTCGCGAGCTAAAGCACTTCTCAGCCTCTCGCTCGACCTCGACAACCAGTGGTCGTACATGAAGACTCATGGAGACGCTGGCTGGGAGGCCTTCCCGTCGTATTGTCCTGCCCCTCAAGGAATTGGAGTGACCTGCCGATAACAGATCGGAGGTTATCGGATGACACAACGCAGGCACATTCCCTCGCAAGACAAGGCTGAGATCCTCAAGCGCCACCTCGTCGACAAGGTCCCTGTCTCGGACCTGTGCGACGAGTACGGCATCCAGCCTACGCTCTTCTACGCCTGGCAGCGCAAGCTCTTCGAGAACGCCACCTCGGCACTGGAGCCGCAGGGGCGGGCGAAGCGCCAGAAGAAGGCCGAGAAGGAGAAGACAACCGCGCTCGAGGAGAAACTCGCCAAGAGGGACGAGGTCCTCGCAGAGCTCATGCAGGAGCACGTCGCCTTGAAAAAAAAGCTTGGGGAGATTTGAAGGGCCGTTGGGTGCCTCACGACACTCGCGACACCGTCGTCGACTTCACGAAGAGCTGGTCGAAGAAGACCGAGATCCCCGTTTCGCGTTTCATCGAATGGCTCGGCACCGCAACGAGCAAGTTCTACGACCGACCGTGCTACGGGCTCATCACGGAGGGCTACGACGGCGAGACCGATCCGCCGGAAACGGTCGAGGCGATCGCCGCGTCGATGGTCGAAAGAATTCGACGTGTTCAGCCCGAAGGTCCGTACCAACTCATCGGATTCTCGTTCGGAGGATTGCTCGCTTACGAGATATCGCGACAACTGGCAGCCGACGGGCAGAAAGTCCCGCTGCTCGCGATCGTCGACGCGTTTTCCCCCAACGGCAGCGTGCGACGCTCGTTCTGGGAGCGTATCGGACTGCACCTTTACACGCTCATCGTTCGTCCCGGTCGCGTCGCGTATCTGCGCGATCGACTCGCGGGGAAGTCGGAATCCGCATCGGACGAGGAGGCGGAAACGCCCACCGAGATCTCGATGGCGCGCGTGAAGAAGGTCGTAAGTGCCAATCGCGTCGCCGCGAATTGCTATTACCCCGGACCCTACGACGGAAGCATTCTTCTGATCAAGCCGATGGAGCGCGCCTGGCACACCGTCTTCATGAAGACGAAAGGCGACAACGGCTGGTCCGACGTCGCGTCGGGAGGCGTCACCATCGTCGAGGTCCCCGGCACGCACAACAAGATGGTCGATGACCAGAGCCCCGCCATCGTCGATGCGTTGCGGTCGCACCTGTCCGCCGATTAATTCTCGCCGGTGCTGACGGTGACCTGCTGCGGCGCGGATTCTTCCGGGGCACTGAACGCGCTCATTCTTCAAATGCGCCTTGAAAGCTGATCATGCTTTGGTCTTTGGTTTCAAGAGTATGATTGGCTGGCGAGGAAACAAACTCACGGTCGTGGCTAACAAAAATCAGCGTGCCTTCGTAGTCCTCTAATGCCAAGCTTGGCGCTTCAATCGACTCCATGCCCAGGTGGCTGGTGGGGTGATGTATTGTAGATGTACCGGTGAGGGTGGTCATTATGTTGCCGAGTGGCAGGTGATTATTCTCACCACCGGAGCATGCTTTGGCTTTCTTTTTGAGGCCGTCCGATGAGAATAATAAGCGACCTAAGGTAGCGCGCGCACGATTTGGTCGTCGTGATGCGGTTTCTGCCACTGGCTCATCCAATCAAACAAAGTTAAATCGTCGTTGCTCTCTTGCGGGCAATGACCTGGTGCGTCGTCCGCTGGGGATCGACGCGTCCTTTTCGTCGGGTTTGATAGGGAACGGTTGCTTATGTGTTCTTATTCTTCGCGAGCCACGCTCGCCGTCGCCGTTTGCAGTGTTCTCTGCTTGCAGTCCGCGGTTCTCGCGGACAACTCCAGTAAGTCGCAAAAAAACCTCGCCCCGCTCCAGCGGCGGTCCGACTCGCCTCGGAAGATCCCGAATCGCGGGCTGAGCGCGGCGCAGCAGGATCGAATTTCGTCGATTCTCAAGCAGCCGGCACCGGGTTCGATTCTCTACGAGAAGTCGCGCTACCGCGACAAGAGCGGGAAGTCGCTTCACCAGGCGGCGCCTGTGAAGAAGGTCCACGCGAAGCTCGCCGAGAAGCTCGGTATCGGGCCTCGCTCGACCGGGACGATTCTTGGCTGGAGCGGTTCTGCGCAGGGCGGCGGAGCCGGAAACGGGTTGGTGGGCACGCCGTGTGCCGATTGTCAAGTCGGCGAGTTGACTTGTAACGCGGATCCCGTCGCCGGGGATCTGGTCGAGACCTGCGTTCTCGACGACGGAGCCTTCGTTCAGTCCTTCCCGTTCACTGTCGACGTCTCCGGAACGGTCGAGGTCCTCCTCACGTCCGAAGCGTTCGACACCTTCCTGATCATCGCGGATTCGAGCGGCGACTGTGCCGTGGTGGCTGGGAACGACGACTGCGTCCCGGGCGACTTCGACAACTCGTGCGTCTCGGTCGCTCTCGCGGCTGGCGAATACTACGCTCTGGTCACGTCGTTCGACGCCGCCGAGACCGGGCCCTTCACGCTCTCCGTGACCTGCACGGAAGGCTCGGCTTGTGATCGCTGCGAGCAGGGCGTGATCTCGTGCGGCGAGGCCGTCTCGGGTTCGCTCGTCGCGGAAGACTGCACGGTCACCGGGTCCGATCTCTCCGATCTCTACGCGTTCGACGTGGACGAGACGGGACGCTTCAGCCTCACGCTCACATCGAAGGGGTTCGACACTCTGGTTCGGGTCCTCGACGCCGGTTGTCAGGAGCTCGGCACGAACGACGACTGCACCATTGGCGACACGAGCACGTCGTGCCTCACCATCGACTTGGAGGCTGGAAGCTACGTCGTCGAGGTCACAAGCTTCGGCGGCGACGAGGTCGGCGACTACTCGCTCGACGTTCAGTGCGACACGATCGGAGATCCTTGTGGCGACTGCGTCATCGGCGATGTCGTCTGCGACGTTCCTGTCGAGGGCGTGCTCGGAGAGAGTGGCTGCTCGCGAGAGAACGGCGCCAGCTTGGATACGATCGCGTTCTCGGTCGAGACTTTGGCGAATGTCACGATCGACCTGACGTCCGCTGATTTTGACACGTTCGTGACCCTTTCGAACGCAGCCTGCGAGGTCATCGCCGAAAACGACGACTGCGACTTCGGAAACACGAACTCGTGTCTGACGATCGAGCTCGAGCCGGGGGACTACTTCGTCGGGGCCAGCTCCTACGACAGCACGGGAGAGGGAGACTACGATCTCGTCGTCAGTTGTGCGAGCACGGTCTTCTGCCAGGATTGTTCGGTCGGTGAGCTACCCTGCAGTGGCCTCGTCCAAGGTGGTGATCTCGCCGAGGGCGATTGTACGCTCGAGGACGGCACCTTCGCGGACGTGTGGCAGCTCGAGGTCGCTGACGGCCAGAACCTCGCGTTGGAGCTCATTTCTGCGGACTTCGACACCGTCATCACTCTGCTCGACGCGAATTGTGAGGTCGTCGCGAGCAATGATGACTGTGACGATACGACGGACTCCTGCCTCGTCTTCCGGCAGCTCGCTGGCGGCAGCTACAGTGTGGTCGCGACGTCGTTCGAGGTCGCGACGGGGGCTTACGAGCTCACGGCTACCTGCACGACCTTCGACCTTTGTCGCGACTGTCTCGACGGGACGCTCGATTGCGGTGGGTCGGTCTCGGGAGAGCTCAGTGCGGACGATTGTGAGTTCGGTGATGCGACCAATCTCGATACGTTCTCGTTCACGCTCGATTCCGCCCAGGAGGTGACGCTGGATCTGACGTCGCTCGATTTCGACGCGTACCTGCTCCTCGGTGACGGTGTCTGCGCCAACATCGGCGAGAACGACGACTGCACCGATTTGGGGACGGATGCTTGCATCGTCGCTGAGCTGCCCGCGGGCGAGTACTTCGCCATCGCGAATAGCTTTTCTCCGGCGGCCGGGTCCTACGACCTCTCTTTGACCTGCGCAGACATCATGACGTGTACCGACTGCAACGTCGGTGGCATTTCGTGCAACTCGACGGTCGACGGAACTCTCGGCGAGAGCCTCTGTACTCTGCCCGACGAAACAAACATCGACTACTACAGCTTCTCGTTGCCGACGGACGCGACGGTGACGATCGAATTGAACTCACCGGACTTCGACACCTTCCTCCTCTTCTTTGGTTCGGATTGTCTGGCGACGGCCGGCAACGACGACTGCGAGCCCGGGAGCACCAACTCCTGTCTGACGCTGTCGTTGACCGCCGGTGAGTACTCGATCGGCGTCAACTCGTTCTTCGTTGACAGTGGGGCGGGGAGCTACACGCTGACCGTCAGCTCCCCCGACTGCGTGAGCGGCGGCGGCCGGATTCCCGGAGATTGCTCGGAGGACGGAATCATCGATATCTCCGACGGTATCTGTCTGCTGTCCTTCCTCTTCCTCGGAAGCCCGGTGGAGTTGCCGTGCGGCGACGGAACGGTCACGGACGGTGGGAACCTACAGCTCCTCGACAACGACCAGTCGGGTACTATCGACCTCTCGGACGGTGTCTTCCTGTTCAACTATCTCTTCCTCGGTGGCCAGCCGCCGGCCTTGGGCCTCTCGTGCGTCGCGATCGAGGGTTGCGAGGAGCAGTGCACTCCGTAACCGGCTGATAGACCGACGGTGCGGATGAACACGGTCCTGGCCAGGTGATAGACTCGCGATCGCCTGGCCAGGCCCGTTTTTCATCG
>CAYZGY010000594.1:0-5395 GCA_964478085.1 uncultured Planctomycetia bacterium | reverse complement strand
CGCCGTTCGTCTCGATCGCGTCGAGGCAGAAGATCGCGGGCTCGGGGTGGCCTTGGAAGAGGTAGCCGACGACGGGGAAGATGTCGGCGATATCGTGGCGGCCGTCCTGGTTGTTGTCGAAGGTGGAGAGCGACCCGCCCATGTCGTCGCTGCAGCGGGCGCGGCTGATGGGGTGGAGGATGATATCACCGAGGTCGTTGTCGGCCGAAGGGCCACACTCGAGCTGGTAGTCGGAGACGTACTCGGTGAAGAACCCGTTGCCGGCAGCGTGCGAGACGCGGAAGAAGTATCCGCCCGGGGGCAGGTCCTGGAACGAGAAAGTTCCAGCGGCCGACGTCGTCACGCTCTGGAAGGTCGGCTCGATGTCGACGAGCGCGCCTTCGATCGGCTGGCCGGTGGCGCCGTTGACGACGCGGCCCTGGACGGCTCCCGTGCAGTAGTGGATACCGCCGCCGTAGCGTTTCGGGATCAGGCTCGTCGTGCCGACGACGAAGGTGCTGTTGAGAGCACCTGGGCGATCGTCCTCGTCCATCTCGAACGCGATGCGTTCTTCGGTGTCACAGTCGATGTGATCGAAGAGCGGGCGAATCTTGATCTGGGCGTACTCGCGATCCGGATTCGGCCCGGTGTGCGCCGAGAGGACTTGCGTCTGGTCGAAGGGAGGCGCGGCGTCCCAGATGAATCCGATTCGAATGCGGCACTTGTCGCCGACGCGCGTCCAGTCCATCTGCGCGAGCTCGAAGCGCTCCGTCTCCGGGAAGCCCATCTCGCGCGTGACGTCGAGGCCGGCGAGGATCTCGAGCACCTCCGCTTTCTCCCAATCGAACGTGATGCCGATCGAGAGGCCGTTGAGCTCGTCTGCGTTGCTTCCACGGACGGAGAGGATCGCCTGGGGCTGCGCGCCACAGAAGCCGAACGTCGAGGACACGTGCATGACATTGCGCGTGCCGACGCGGAGGAATCCGTGGACGAGGTCCGGCTCGACCGAGTCGCCCGCGCTCGAGGTCTCGTTGACGATGCCCGCGGCACCGAGCCCTTGTGTCAGCTCGATGGGGTAGACGCCTTCACGAGCGTCGGGGTGGACGTCGAGAACGAGTGTCGCGATGACGCGCTCCTGTCCGGGCTCGAGGCCCTCGATCACTCGCTCGCCCGTCGCGCCGTCGAACTCGGTGATGACGCCGAGCGTCGCGTGCCCGAGGGACGGCTCGATGTGCGACGCGTTGAAGTCGGGACGGATCGTCGCGGCGATCTCGGTCGCACAGATGTCGAGGGAGCGGACCGAGACGACCTCGCGAGGAAACGTCAGCGCGACGCTGTACGCGTGGATGTCGCGCACGTGGCGCAGCTTGATCGGGAGGCGAACCTCGGTGTCGCCAGGCTCGGCCTCGGCCGAACCCATGATCATCATGTCGGTCTGTGCGATCAGAGCGGTTTGTGAGGCGATCATCACACCAACTACGCAGGCGGCGATGCGGGCACCTGTCGAAAGTCGATTTCGCATATCTTGCACTTTCGTTTCCTCGTCTGTCAGCCGATCAATTTGGCCGTTTCACGGGATCCAGCGTCGCTCTCTCGGGGGGCTGTGCTGGTTGGGGTGGGAATCGATCGCGGTTCCTCCGCGAGCGAGAGGTGGCTTCCCGCACGCCCCCTCGACCTAGTTGATCGAGGTACTTTCGCAGCCGATCTCATCACGGAAGGTGCGGTCGAAACCGGCCTCTGGATACGGCGCAGGCGGCGGCGGGCCACCCTTGAAGAGAGCCTCGATACCGTACTGGGCATCGCTGATACGCACGCGGCCATCGTCGTTGAAGTCCGCGGCGTCGAGGCAGGAGATGGGGTCGCCCGCCTGGAACAGGAAGGCGAGCATTCGGACGATATCAGTGATGTTGACGAGGCCGTCGCTGTTGACGTCGCCGCGGACGAAGAGGCGTCCGGCGTCGGCGTAGAGCAGCAGACGAAAGATCGTGCCGCTACCGGGGACGGCGACGAGCAGCGTGTTGTCGGCGATCTGGATTCCGCCGATGTGGCCTTGCGTCGCGAACGCCGATCCGGTGCTCGCGAGGCTGACCTCGTAGTCGGGGTCGGCAAGTCCGCACGAGCCAGGGTTTCCTTCCGCGAAGAACTCGCGGACGATTCCGTCGTCGGTCGCGGTCAGGATCGTGCCCTGAAGCTCGTCGTACGTGATTCCGCAGCCGAGCCCGAACTGGAAGAACACCGAAGTCGGCACGCACTGATGAATCAGGTTGCCGGAACGCTGGAAGACGAAGATCTGTCCCGTGGTCTTCTCGGTGCAGATGAAGCGCTGCTCCGAGGCGTCGTCCGACGGCACGTACGTCAGGCTCGAGATCTGCGGCGAGCCTTCGAACTCGGCCGGGAAGCGCAGGCTGATCGTCGAGATCGGCGTTCCCGTCTCGAGCTTGACCAGGCGCAGGAGCGGGCCTTCGGCGTCGCTGACCGCAAGCACGTCGGTCTCGACCGTCGTATTGTCGGGCTGACCCGGGAGAGTGAATCCGAGCGTGATCGAGCGCAAGTAGGCGATGCCCGTCGGGTTGTCGTGTCCCGGATCGATCTCGACGGCGTCGGGGATCAGCTGCAGGCTTTCGTCGAGGCGGTAGACCTTGCCGGTCGCCGGGGACGAGGCGTAGATCTCGCCCGTCGAGTCATTGCGGGCGACGTCCTGGATCTGTCCGTCGGGAGCGATCGCCCAGTCGACGACACCTCCCGCACCGACGAAAGCGTTGCAGGGGCAGCTGATATCGCTCGCGTCGCCGTCCGCGTTCGTCGCGCGCACGGCGTACGTCGTCTGGCCGTTGACCGGGTTCTCGTCGACGAAGGAGTGCGCGTCACCAACGATCGTCGCGAGCGCGACGTCGTTTCGCAGGATCGTCAGGCTGCCGCCGTAGGCTCCCGCGGCGAGGCTGCCGTTACTCGTCCAGCTCAGGCGCACCTGGTTCAACGAGTCGAGCGCGTACGTCAGGCCCGTCGGAGGGAGCGGATCGCTGATCGTGTGCTCGAGGTGAAAGACGATATTCTCGTTCCCGATGACCGCGAAGCGGCGCTCGTTCTGATCTGTGCGGAAGCTGACGATTCCGCGGATATCGCTCGAATCGATCGCGCTGAGCGGAATCTCGACACCCGTCGGCGTGCCGACGAGGTTCTCGCCGATGAGCTCGCCCGCGGGGTCGATCTCGACGATCTTGCGCGGGCCGGGGCTCAGCACGTCACCGTAGGTGATAAAGAGCGAGAGGTCTTCGCTGTCGAACGCGATGCCGCTGCCGCGGAGCTTCGCGTCGGGACGATCCTTGCCGGGGAGGTCGAGAACGAGCGTGATATCGCCCCCGAGGTTGACGCGGTAGACCCGGTCGAGGCCCGCATCGAGCGTGAAGAACTCGTTGCGTGCGGGATCGAACGCGAGGCCGCGCAGATCCGTTCGCGGATCACCCGTGTCGATCGTGAATTCGGCGCCCGGGATCGTGTTGCCATCGAGGTCGACGGCGCGAGCCGTAAACGTGCGCTCGGTGCGCGAGCCCACGGCGGAGAGCACGTAGAGCCGGCGGAAGAGGCTGTGGAACGCGACGCCGCGGTTGAGCGTCAAGTTGTTCTGAGCGATCGCGCCCGACGGATGCGGGTTGGCGAGCGCGCGCGTCGCGGTGACGCAGTCCTGATTGAGGACGGTCAGCTGGTGCGCCGCGTCATTGACACCGCTCTCTCCGAGGACGACGAACTCGCCCGTCATTGAGACGAACTCGATGTCGACCGTCTTGGCTCCGACTTCCGCCTCGATCTGATCGCAGGCGAGGAGGATGTCCCCATTGTCGGCATGCGCACGCTCGACGAGGCTTCCTGCCAAGAGGACAAGGATCGCTGCGAGTTTCGCGAGCGCCCGATTTCGGCGGACGTTCCCCCGGACGTGGTTTTCGCGGCAAAGCATTCGGATTATAGAATCTCCTCGTCGGCTGAACCGTCGACGGAATCCTCAGTGAAACATGACGAAGATCCCGTCGTCTCTCTACCCGACCCGTATCCAGGTCGAGCACGCGACTACGTTGCTTCTGCGAAATCGGTTGACGGAAGACCCGAGAACCAGGCCGGCGCGCGGCTCGAGACCCTATCTATATCTATCTCGCCCTCTCGCCGGTAGATTCCGGCGACCGTTCGATGGGTTTTCGTCAGGGATCTTCCCGGGACGGGAATTCCTCAGTGGAACTCATCGAAATGAGCGTTCGAACGTGGCTCGTTTCTCTCGGACGGCCTCCATCACACATCTGGTGCCGTCACTTGTCAACAGCTACACATTGTAGCGTTTTGTACGGATGCGTTCAGCTCTGCATGCCGTTCGCCTCGCTCGACAGGTCTCGTGTCACCAGTTTCTTGTAGCCGTCGGGTCGGATCGTCTCCGTCGCGTGTTTTCGTTCCTTTTAACGATCCCCGATCTCGGCCGACTGGTCGAGCACGGGGGCGCAGTCGTCTGATTTCGTCGTTCCATCCTACCGGGCGGCGGCTAAGATTCGCCCGGGGTTGTGGTATTTTTTTTCAAGTCCGAGTTTCATCGCTTTTTCGAGCGAGCAGCCCATGCGCACCGGCATCTTTGGCGGAACCTTTAACCCGATACATTGCGGTCACTTAGAGCTCGTTCGAAGCGTTCTCGCCGCGACTGAAATCGAGAGAGTTCTGCTGATGTTAGCGCGCCGGCCGCCACACAAACCTGATGCGAGCCTGGCCTCGGCCGAGGACCGATTCCGGATGGTCGAGCTGGCCAAGGGAGATGAGCCTGCTTTCGAAGCTTCGCGGATCGAGCTCGATCGTGAGGGGCCGAGCTACTCGGTCGACACGCTTCGGACTCTGCGCTCGACCTCGCCCGGCGATCGCTTCAGCTGGCTCGTCGGTGCCGACGCGTTCGCGCAAATCGCTATTTGGCATGAGGTTGAGGAGGTTTTTTCCCTCGCCGAAATCGTCGTCGTCACGCGCGGCGGGCATGCCCCTCCCGAGGTTCCGGACGTCCCCGGAGTCGCTCGCGAGGTCCTCGAGCGCTGTGTCGAGCGTCACGTCGCGATGGATCCCGTTCCGATCTCGAGCACCGAGGTTCGGGAGCGTGCGGCGCAGGGGCTCGACCTGCGAGGCTGGGTGCCCGACGCCGTCGCGGACTACATCACCGAGCACGCGCTCTACCGCTCGCCTTGACTCCTTAGGTCTTGTCTCAAACCTTTGTGGTACAGAGTGTTGCGCGAGCTGCAGGGGTGATTTCTCGCTTGCATGCCGAGCCCGGCCGGCTATGCTATTCGGCAACGTCAACACCGGCTTCGGAGGCTCCCGAAGCGTCCCTGTAAAACTGCCTGCAGCAAGTGGTTGCAGTGGCTCGAGTCGTCGGGATCCCACCCGAGATCAAGGGAGGCCC
>CAYZGY010000593.1:0-5395 GCA_964478085.1 uncultured Planctomycetia bacterium | reverse complement strand
GCCGTTCGCGTCGGTGATCTCTCGGATGCGTCGCTCGTCCTGATCCATGCCCGCGGAGAATCCATCGAGCTCGATGAGCAGCACGGCCGCCGCTCCCTCCGGATAGCCGGCCGCGTAAACCGACGCCTCGACGGCCTGGATCGTCAGCTGATCGAGAATCTCGAGCGCCGCCGGGAGGATTCCTTCGCGCGTGATCTCCGAGACGGAACGGCACGCTCCGTTCATGTTGTCGAAGACCGCGAGGAAGGTTCGAATCTCCTCCGGGTTCGGCGAGAGTCGCACGGTCGCTCGTGTGATGACGCCGAAGGTCCCCTCCGTTCCCAAGAAGAGCCCGCAGAGATCGTAGCCGCTCTCCTCGAGGAGTGGACCGCCGAGCTCGACGACCTCGCCGTCGGGCAGGACGACCTCGAGCCCGAGGATATGGTCCGCCGTCATGCCGTATTTGAGGCAATGAGGGCCGCCGGCGTTCTCGGCGAGATTCCCACCGATCGTGCACGCCTTCTGACTCGACGGATCAGGCGCGTAATGAAAACCGTCGGCTTTTACGGCGTCGGTCAATCGAATGTTGATCAGCCCGGGCTCGACGACCGCGTAGCGATTCTCGAGATCGATCTCGAGAATGCTCCGCATTCGATTGAGATCGAGCACGAGGCTCGGAAGAAGGGGTGTCGCACCTCCCGACAGTCCCGTTCCCGCGCCGCGCGGAACGAAAGGAACCTCGTGCTTCGCGCACCAGCGAATCACCTCGACGACCTCGTCGCGCGACGCGCAGAGGGCGACAGCGAGAGGGAGCTCCTTGAAGATCGGATAACCGTCGCACTCGTACGCGCGCAACTCACCGGGGTCGACGACGCGTCGTTCGGGCGGGAGAAGCTCACACAACTCGTCGAGCGCGGCCTGCGGGAGCCTCGCGGACTCGTTCATGGGGACGGACCACCATTCCTCGGTTGCTCGGGCGTCCCCCGTCGCGCACGCCGGCTCGGGGAAAGCGGCGGGACATTCTACGCTTGCAGAGCCGGGGCGGAAAGTGCCCGTCGGCGTCGGAGGCCGGGCTCCCAGTCTTCACGGACTGTCGCGAATCACGACATCCCGGCAAGTAAATGGATTCGCTGGATTTCGGCGTCTCACCGCGCACAAAAAAAGCCGGCTGAAGGAAGGATCCAGCAGCCGGCTTCGTCAACGCGGGCGCGCAAAAGCCTAGGTTCGGTTCGGAACGGGCGATCCGGATCTCTGCTGATTCCCGGGTCAGCGACCGCTCCACACTCGAGGGTCCGCCGTAGCGAGGCCTCCCGTGCGCACAGGAAAATAGTAGCAAAACGGGGACCATTCTCGGAACAAAATCCTAAGTTATTCCGGAACAATAAGCTACGAAGCGCCCCCTGACACGACACGAAGCTCGACTCATCGGACGCCCGAGAATCCCACATGAGATGTCGCGTTTTCCAACAGGCAAGTCGACTCGCCCGACCTCCGGTGTCGGAAAAGCCCGCGCCTGCGACGAATAGTCCGACAGGAATAGGTCGACCTGGCGAGCGACCGGACCCGATAGAAGGGAGACGTCGAGGACGGCCCACTCGGCCGTCTCCCTCTCCGTCCCCAGCTTCCCATTCGCTTATGTCACAATCAGTTGTCGGAAGGTGTCAGCTACTTGAAAAGCGCTTGCGGGGCTTCCGAAGGGCCCATAAACTCCCGCAACACGAGCATCCGAGGGCCGTCATCTCCCACCTGGTCGGATCGCGCCCCCCTCGAGACAAACGTCGAGAACCTCCACAGAATGCAGAGTCTGCCTGTTCGACACGAGTCGCGCCCGACTTCTGTCGCCCACTTCGTGAAATGGCTTGGATCCGTTCGGGCGAAAGTCTCCCGCTCGGGTTCGAATGTTCTGCTCGCTGCTTGCCTCGTCGCCGCCCTCCAGGCGGGCGCTCAGGCTGGTGATCCACCCACGGACGACCGAGCGAGCTCCTTCGGGTTCCGCGCGCTCGAGATCTTCAAGGTCGAAGGGACGCCGCGCGACCTGGAGTCCGCCGACATGAACGGCGACGGCCTTCCCGATCTCGTTGTCGCGAACAACACCGACGGCACGATCCGGATCTTCTTTCAGAAGTCGGCCGACGAGAAGGACAAGCCGAGCGAGTCGGAGTCTTCCGGCGACGCCAACGAGATCGACGCCTTTAATGTTTTTGGTTTCTAGTAGATCTACACGGACAAGCTCGTCACAGCGCTCGACATCGCCTACTACTCCGATCCGGCCGAGCTCGAGATCCTGTTCCAGGACAAGTCCTGGGGAGTTCGCAAGGACAAGTTCCCGATCCGCGACGGTGCGCAGTCTCCGTACGCGCTTCGCAGTGGTGATCTCGATGGCGACGGCCGCACCGACCTCGTCCTCCTCGGCGACGACGAGACGTACCTCCTCCACCAGAAGGAGAAGGTCGGACTCGGGCAGCCGCAGGTGCTCCACAACGCGATTTCGGGCCCCTCCTCGATCGAGCTCGCCGACGTCAACGGCGACGGACGACTCGATCTCTTCTACATCCAGCCCGGAAACCAGGAGCCGGTCATCACGCGCCTTCAGCACGCGGACGGCTTCGGCACGGCCGTCAATTCCCAGCTCCGTCCCATTCAAGCCTGGGAGTTCGCGCGGTTTGCATCGGTCAAAGATGAGACGTCGGATCCGACGCTCCTCTTCCTCCTTCAAGCGAACACGCGGCGCGTCAAAGCGTTCCGCTGGGAGGCGCAAGACGCGCCCGGCGGCCTGACGCGAGCGCACCTCGTCCCCCACCGCGGCGGCAGCGACCCGAAAGCGATGCGTCGTGTGCTGACCGACGTCGACGGCGACGGACGCACGGACGTCGTCACGAGCTACCCCGACACGGCGCAGATCGAGGTGACGTTCCAGGGCGAGAAGGGCTCTCTGGCGAAGACCTCGTCGTACCCGACGCTCGCGGGCGTCAACGGTCTCGTCGCTCTCGACGTCGACGGCGCCGGCAAGAGCGAGATCCTCGTCTCGAGCGAGAAGGAGAAGGCGCTCGGCCTGAGCCACTGGAAGGACGGCCGACTGCAGATCCCCGAGACGTACCAGCTCGGTGGCACGCCGCATCTGATCGATGCGTCGAAAACGCCCGGCGACTCGAAGAAGGACCAGGCCTACGTCGTCGTCGGCCTCGAGGACAGCAAGTACGAGTTGCGCGTCCTCGATCTCCTGGCGGACGGCGTCGCGAAGCAGGCCGCGAAGCGGGACATCCCGACCGAAGGCTCGGAACCTTCCGCGATGCGCCTCCTCGACATCGACGGCGACGCGAAGACCGACGCGCTCGTTTTCGTTCCGTTCTCCGACCCTCTCGTCCTCTGCCGACGGCCGGCCACGGAGAAAGACGGTGACTTCGAGAACATCGCCGAAAAGGCCGAGTTCGGACTCGGTCAGCTCGCGAAGCTCAAGCCGAGCGCCCTTACGCTCGTCTCGGACGCGAACTCGAAGAAGTCGAACCTGCTCATCTCTTCGGGCAACTACGCACGCCTCCTCGGCCTCGACGCCAAGGGGCGCCTGCGCATGGTCGACCAGTACTCGGGACGCACGTCGAGCTCGAAGATCGCCGCCTCGGCCGTCGTCGATCTCGACGGTGACGGCAAGAACGAGGTGCTCGTCGTCGACAACTCGTCACGTTCGATCGATGTGCTCCAGAAAGGCGAGGACGGCACGTACAGCGTCGGCCGCAACGTCAAGATTCCGAAGCTGACGCTCCAGTCGGTCGAGATCGCCGACATGGACGGCGACGGCCGCCGCGACGTCGTTCTCTTCGGAGACGGCACGACGGCGATCCTCTACGCCCGCGAGAAGCAGGACGACTTCGCCGAGCAGTTCAGTTTCGGCCTCGAGCGCAAGGACCTCGGACGCGCACAAGATCTCACCGTCGGCGACCTCAACGAGGACGGCAGCGCCGACGTGGTGCTGACGACCGCCCCGCGCTACAACCTGATCTTCCTCGACGCGACGACGCGCAAGTCGGAGTCGGGCGAGGTCGAGTCGACGAGTCTCGCGAATCGTGCGGCGTTCCCGATCTTCGAGGAGAAGTCGTACATGCGCCGCAGCCAGACGCTCGGGCCACAGAAGATGCTGATCCGCGACATCGATCGCGACGGCCTCGAGGACCTGGTGCTCCTGATTCACGACCGCATCCTGCTCTACTTGCAGGATGGGGGAGGTGACGAATGAGAACGAACACGATGAACTCATACCGCTCGGCTGTAAGATTCGGACGATCGCTTCTGACGATCGCATTCGTGCTCTCCGTCGCGTGCGCGTCGTACCTCGTCGCGCAAGATGAATCGGCGAGTCACCAGCGTGTCGTCTTGCGCGGCGGCAACTCGATCGAGGGAAAGGTCGTCAAGCGCACGCAGAAGGCCGTCTTCGTCGACGTCGGCTACACGATCCTCTCCGTCCCGAGCGAAGAGGTCGACGAGATTGTCGAGCCGAAGGCGAACGACGCCACGGGTGGAACGAACGATCCCTCGGCGAAGAAAGCGCCTGCGGGCAGCGAGAAGCAAGACGCGATCTTCTTCACCAAGAATCTCGAGCCAGGCACGGTCAAGGAGAAGTCGCGACAGGTCTCGGAGAGCGTCGTTCACGTCTTGACGCTCAGCGGATCAGGCTCGGGATTCTGCGTCAACGAGAAGGAAGGCTACATCGTCACGAACTATCACGTCGTCGAGCGCGAGCGCGAAATCTCGATCGTGATCTACATTCGCAACAAGGACGGCCTCCGAAAGCAGAAGATCGAGAAGATGGACATCGTCGCGCTCAATCCGTTCTTCGACCTCGCGCTTCTCAAGGTGCCGGAGCCCGCGAGCGTGCCGCTCAAGAAGGCTTACCTCGGCGACTACCAGCGCGTGCGTCCGGGTGACCCGGTCTTCGCCATCGGCAACCCGCTCGGGCTCGACCGAACGGTCTCGGACGGCATCGTCAGCAATCGCAACCGAGCGCTGCGCGGCGTTCTCTCGATTCAGACGACGGCGCCGATCAACCCCGGCAACAGCGGCGGCCCGCTCTTCAACAACCGTGGCGAGGTCATCGGCGTGACGAGCTCGAAGCTGCTCGGCGGAGAGTCGCTCGGCTTCGCGATCCCGATTCACTACGTGAAGGACTTTCTGCGCTACAAGGAAGCCTACGCGTTCGACAAGGACAATCCGAACACGGGAGTGCGCTATTTGCAGCCTCCCGGCAAGAGGGGGCTGCAGCCGCCGGCGAAGAAAAAAAGCAGCGCGACAAAATCCGACAAAAGCCAGAAATCCTCGACGAAATCCTCGACGAAATAGTCGTCGTAGGATCTCGTCCAACACAGGAGACGAATCCAGAGATTCCACCCCCTGGTCAGTTTGCCTTCTTCGAAATCACAGATAC
>CAYZGY010000592.1:1066-5397 GCA_964478085.1 uncultured Planctomycetia bacterium | reverse complement strand
GGGTCACCCTGGGTGGTGTTGGTGGGCATGTGCTGTTGGTGCGCCGTCATCGGCGGCGTCTCGCTCGAAGGTTCCCCGAATCAGCCAGTTGCGACCGAGGTCGTCCGAGTCGACGCGGAGCACGATTCGCCAGGGTGGTCCATCGTCGAACGTCAGCGCTCGTGTGCCATCGGTGTCGGGTGCGTCGACCTCGAATCGGCCGGTGTCGCAGAGGAGCGGCAGCAGCACTTCGAACGTCTCGGCGCGAACGACTTCGCCGTCTCTTGCCGAACTGAAACGCTGGCGCCAGTACCACGATGCTTCGTGCTCGGCGGGGCGTAGAAGGGAGCAGATGCGTCGATCGGCTGACGAGGCGAGTCGGTCGATGAGCTCTTCGTCGAGACGCGCGGCGCGAGCCGTGCCCCAATCGCCGTTGGCTTTGCGCTTCGCCACAGCGATTCGGATAACGATCTCTCCGGTCGTCAACAGTCGAGCGCTGTCGAGCACGTAGACGACGCGCTCTTCGGCGGCGGTCGAGCGGGCCTCGGTCTCGTGCTGATGGCCCTGTGAGACGTGTCGTAGAGCGAGAAGGCGGTGGCGCCAGTCATCGATCGAATCCGGAGCTCGTGAGGTCGAGCTGTTCTCGAGCCACGCATGAGATTCGTAGCTCGAATAGTCGTCTTCATCCCCCCTCTGATCGTCCCACGCATCGTCGTAGAATTCGTCTTCCTCCTCCCAGTACTTCGTGGGCTCGAGGACGATGTCTTTCGACTCCGCGGCGAGAAGAAGGGCCCAGAGGTGGGCGCACACCTCGTCCTTTCGGGACCGCGTTCGCGTCCAGCAAGTGCAGGAGACGGCCATCGTTCCAACGTGACGGAGAACCCACTTCGCGCGATCGACGATGCGCTCGTGGTCGATGAATCCCGAGACCGAGCTCTTCGTCGTCTCGAGAATGTGGACGTCGCCGTTCGCGAACAGCGCGGCGCCTTCTTCGCGAACGGATTCGGCGGCAAGACCGAGCAAGCGTGTCGAGCGAAGTGTGTCTTCGCGAGGCATTAGGCGCGATCGATGGTGACAGCGGGACCAACCGGAAACTAGGGAACGCTATTCTGGCAGATCGTCACTGGTATCGCGAGGATCAGTTTTGTGTCCGATCCTTCGATGGGACGAAAAGTGTCGGTCAGGGCGCATCGTTCGCCTCGTCCCCGTACGAGTAGCTCAGCTGAAGCCCGCTCCCATGACCCGTGTAGAACAGTCGCCCGTTCGAGACGACCGCACCGACGCAGTCGCTCGGATCGACGCCGGGGCCCGTCGAGACGAGCTTCATGTTTTCGGGATCGGAGACGTCGATGAGGTCGGCGTTCGCTCCGATGAGGAACGGCTCGGTCAGTGTGAAGCGCGTGCACTTGTAGCGGTTTTTGAGCATCGAGAGCACTTTTCCCGAGCTCTTGTCGATGAGGTAGCCGCGTTGGTACTGCGCGTGCGCGAAGACGAAACGCGTGCCGACCGTGACGACCTGGATCGCGCCTTGGAGCGGGTCGGAGCGCCAGATGAGCGAGCCGTCCTTCGCGTCGAGGCACCAGACGTGGCGTCCTTCCGTTCCGCCGACCGGATTGTAGCCGCCGAGGTAGAGCCGGCCGTCCTGCGCAGAGATCGTGCAGCCACCGTTCATCCAGTACTTCGTCGTCAGCCAGATGATCTTGCCCGTCGCGGGATCGATCGCGGCCGTGAGACCCTTCGCTCCCGGGCGTCCTCTTCGGATGCTCGGGGAGTGGCCGAAGAAGGTCGAGTAGTAGACGACACCGTCGAGGAGACAGACGCCGACCTCGTCGCCTCCTGATCCGAAGGGAGAGAAGTCGAGGCTCCACGTCACCTTGCCCGTCTTGAGGTCGTACGCGTTGAGGAGGGGACGATGACTCTTCGGAAACGATGCGTTGTTCTGATGCTCGAAGAGCCACGGGAGCTTCTTCTCTCCCGGAACGGTCGGTGCGCGTTCGCCGTAGACTCCCGTGCCAAAACCATAGATGGCGAGCTTCCCGGAGATCACGGGAGGCAGCTGCCGGTTCCAGCTCGGCGAACCCTGAAACGGCGCTTCCCAGAGGAGCTTCCCCGTCGCGGCGTCGAGCTTGCGAATGCGGGCCGAGTCGAAGCCGGCTTGCGGAACGAGCAGCGTGCCGTCGTGATAGAGCGGTGAGGTGTAGCAGTTGTGCACGCCGGGGTAGTAGACGCGCCAGAGGAGTCGCCCCGTCTCCTGCTCGACCGCGAAGATCTGTCCCTCGGCCGTGTGCGTGTACATGCGGCCGCCGCCGAAGGTCGAGAAGTGCTTCGTCGTGCCGTGGAAGCGACGAATCCAACGGAGCTTCGTCGGCAGGCGGAGGTCTTGCTGGGACGACGTCGAGTTCGTATTCGACCAGTTCTCGAAGCTCGTGAATCGATCGTACTTCGCGTCTCGCTTGGTGCTCGCGAGCGGAGTGCGGATCTCAGAGAGACCGAGATTCTTCGTCGGCAGGGGCGTCGAGGCGTTCGACTCGAGAATGTAGAGGTAGCCGTCGTCGCAACCGAAGTACACCCGACCGTCCGCGACGGCGACCGGAGCGGAGATCGACTGACCGAAAGCTGTTCGGAAGGTCTGGCGCTCGGCGCCTCGCACGGTGGGAGCGCAGTAGAGCACGCCGTCGAGTCCGCCGATGACCGCGTGGCTCTTCGTCAAGACCGCCGAGCTGATCGTCGAAGCGACGTCGAGAGGCTTCGTGATGTTCTCATCGAACGAATGTCTCGCGAGGCCGAAGCCTTTCTGCACGCGCGTGCGATAGACGTCCCGGCCTCGCACGCTCACGGAGGAGAAGCTCAAGAGTCCGACCGAGTTCCACCCGGTCTTCGTTCCCGCCACGAAGCCCTTCGAGACGACCTTCGGCTTGCCTTCCTTGTCCGCGCCGAGGGTGAGGATGTCGATCGTTCCTCCGTTGTCGAGACGGTGCCACTGACGGAGCACCTCGCCTCCCGGAGCGACGGAGAGACCGAGCGTGACGTGGTGGTAGTCATTGACGCCGCGAAGCTCCGCACGATCGCCTCGGTCCTCGAGCCAAGCGATCTTGCCGCCGGCCGGTACGATGACGCTCTTGCCGTGAGCTGCGAGGTTGCGCGCACAGTGAAACTGCTCCGCGGGTCCCGCACGGGCGGTGCCGTTCTTGTGCGCGAGCCAGTCCGTACCGCTCCAGCGATCTCCCTCGAAGCCGAAGCGCTCTTTCACGTAGTCCCACTTCCAGATGATCTCTCCGTCGGGCTCGAGCGCGAAGACTCGCGATCCGAGCGACGCGAAGTACACGCGGCCGTTCGCAATGACCGGTGCGCTGAAGATCGGTTCGCCGACCGGAATCTCGCGGACGACGCTTCCGTCTTTCGCGTCGAGGACGAAGTACGAGCCGGCCATCGTTCCGAAGTGGAGCTTGCCTTCGATGATCGCCGGGGAGGAGACGTTGTTGCAGTTACGCGCGCCGCCCGGCGTGGCTTGCTTCCAGATCAGCCTTCCGTCCTTCGCGTCGAGAGCGAAGGCGACGCCGGATCCGTCGACGACGAATACGCGACCACCGTCGACGACGGGTGCTGTGAAGATCTTGTCGGTGAGCGGAACCGCCGCCCGCAGGCCGAGGTTCTGGCCGATCGACCGATCCGCGGCGTCTCCCGAGTGCCGCGAGTCGTACTTGAACTGCGTCCAGCTCTCCTGCGCCGAGATGACGGATACCGTCGAGAGGAAAACCAGAGTCGAGAGTCTCGAGAGTCTCGAGAGTCGAATTCGTCGTAATCTCATGATGGCAGCATCGCCGGGACGGGTTCGTAAAGCAACGAGTGCTCGACTCGTACTCGCTTCGGAGCGCCGATCTCGATTCGGTGGCGCGGTTGGGTCCCTTCGATCGCACAGTTGCGCGTTGCGGCGACCCGCCGCGAAGCTCGTCGTCCGCGTAGGTCTCCGAGCAGTCCTCCGTTTCCGACGAGCGTTCTTTGGGAGGAGATGGCGGCTGCGGAGAGTGGACGAGTACGTTGTGATAGAGACGAGCGCGTTGTGCTTCAAAGCGCGTCGTCCGGATTCGAATCCTCTGGTAATGCGAGAATCCCCGCAGTAAACAGAGGGCATGAGCGAAACGGGACCATCGGGCACGAGATTCGAGCGTGAGCTGACCGGCGAGGAGCGCGAGCTCATCGCGGCGGCGCGCGAGAAGGCTTTCATCCTCTACGAAGGCAAGCAGGTCGCGCACCGAAGCTGCGGGATCGCGCTGGCGGAGACTTTCGGTCTCGCGACAGGCGCCTACCAAGCGCTTCGCAAAGGCGGCATCACGGGCGCTGGCGAGTGCGGC
>CAYZGY010000592.1:0-1056 GCA_964478085.1 uncultured Planctomycetia bacterium | reverse complement strand
GTCCTCGGTGAGATTCTCGGCGATCCAGACCCCACGGGCATGGTCACCGATGATCTTCGTGCTGCGGCGCTGTGGTATCGCGACGCGTGGAAGGGTCGTGTCGATCGCGGTGCGGGCGGCGCGGGTGGTAGCGTGATCTGTAACGATCTCACCTCGCCGTTCGAGGACTTCATGGGGCCCGAGCGTCAGTCGTTCTGCACGAACATCGCGGCGGAGGTCGCGTCGATCGTCGCGGAAGCGCTCGTGCGAGTGGGGGAGAGGCCGACGATCGAGCCGGTCTCGGAAGCTGGGGCCGGGAGCACGGAATGACGCCGGTCTTTTACGAGTATTTCAAGGAGCCCCTCTGGCCCTACTGTGCTGCGGCCTCTTGGTTCGTGCAGATGGGCATCCACGAGGGCATGCACGCGCAAGTCGCGTACAAGCTCGGGGATCCGACCGCCGATTTGATGGGCAAGCGATCGATCAATCCGTTCGTGCACATCGAGTGGGCGAATCCGATGTCGTGGATCGTCAGTCTCATCTTGCCGATCTTTACGGCGTTCCAGGGGTACATTCCGATGGGGCTGGCCTGGGTGCCGTGCAACCCTTACGCGTTTCGACGCCCGAATCGCGATCATGCCTTGGTCGCTCTCGCCGGACCGGGCGGGAACATCCTTCTCTGTGTCGTCTGTCTGCTCCTGCACAAGCTTGTCTTGGGGCGACTGCCCGACAGCAACGCCACGCGAGTCGTGTCGATGCTCTGTTGTGCGATTTACATAACGAGCATCGTGTACGGGCTCTTCAACCTCATCCCAGTGCCTCCGCTCGACGGCTCGCGAGTGCTCTACTGGCTCGGAGGTGATGGGGTCCGAAACGTTCTCGATCAAATCGGCTCTTACGGCTTCTTGATCGTCTTCATCGCGTTTCAAGCGTCTCACGATCTCAGGCGAGGGTTCTATTGGATTATCGACCAGGCGGCGATCCTGTACGGCTGATCGAGTGATTCGAGCTCTCGCCCGAGCACCGCCGCCGCTCGAGGAGTCGACGACGCCCGACGGTTGCTCTTCACGCGCCGCC
>CAYZGY010000591.1:0-5487 GCA_964478085.1 uncultured Planctomycetia bacterium | reverse complement strand
TTCGCGACGTCTGGAAGCCGGTCGTTGACGGCACGACGAATCCTTGGGGGATCGCCTGGAACGACCCCGGCGCCGCGTTCATCAGTAACTGTGTCAATCCTCACCTTTACCACGTGATTCCCGGCGCTCACTACGAGCCGGGGCGGGGTCGAAAGTCGAGTCAGTACGCCTTCGAGCGGATTCCGACGATCGCGGATCATGTCCACTGGTCGGGGAAGAACATCCGCGCGGCGATCGGATCGGAAGCCGAGCATGCCGCGGGCGGGGGGCATGCCCACAGTGGCATGATGGTCTACCTCGGTGACAACTGGCCCGACTCGTACCGCAACACGATCTTCATGAGCAACATCCACGGGCGTCGGATCAATCACGACGTGCCCGTGCGGCGGGGATCGGGTTACTCGGCGAAGCACGCGCCCGACGTGATGATCTCGAAGGATCCCTGGTTCATGGGGGTGACGATTCGCTACGGTCCCGACGGAGCCGTCTTCGTCATCGATTGGTCCGACACGGGAGAGTGTCACAGCACACGCAACACGCGGAAACATACCGGCCGCATCTACAAGATCACCTTCGGCGAAGGGCGCAAGCTTCCTGCGGGTTTCGATCTCGCCCGGCTCGATGCTGGAAAGCTCGTCGATCTCCAGTCGCACCGCAACGACTGGTTCGTTCGACACGCGCGACGTCGACTCGCCGAGCGACATGCCGAAGGTCGTGATCTGAGTCAAGCTCGCTCCACGCTGCACGAGAAGTTCCGAAGCGAGCGTGACGTGCCTCGGCGATTGCGTGCGCTCTGGGCACTTCACGTGCTCGACGGCCTCGACGACCGATTCCTGATCGCGCAGCTCGACGACGAGAGTGAATACGTGCGCGCTTGGGCGACTCGCCTCCTCTGTGAAGAGGAGGACGTGCCGCGAGATGCTCTTCGCCGTTTCGTCGAGCTCGCGAGGACGGACAGCTCATCGTACATGCGTCTCTGCGTGGCCAGCATGCTCGGTCGACTCGAACCCGAGGAGCGCTGGGAGATCGTCGAGGCCTTGTCGGCTCACTCGGGCGACGCCGAGGATCCGAGCTTGCCACTGATGATCTGGTACGGAGCGGAACCTCTGATCGACACGAATCTCGAGCGCTTCGTCGCGCTCGCTGAGGTTTCTCGGATTCCGCTCGTATCGAGACATGTCGCTCGACGAGCGACGGTCGTGAAGACGGCCGTTCTCGAGAGATCGCTCGACGCTCTCTGCGGGGTTCTCGACCGTGCCGGGGATGACGTTCGTGCGGCCGTGCTCGCCGGGATCGAGCGTGGACTTTCTGGTCGACGCCGCGTCGCGATGCCGAAGCGCTGGCCGGGCGCCTTCGCGAAGCTCGAGCAGAGCTCGCGCCCCGAGATCGTCCGTGCGGCGAAACGTCTGGCGCTCGTTTTCGAGGATCCGCGCGCGCTTGCGGAGCTCGAACGAATCGTCCTGAGCTCGTCGTCAAAGCCTGGCGATCGGCGGCGAGCCCTTCGTGCGCTCGTCTCGCGGGCGTCTCCGAATCTCGCCCCGAAGCTCCTCGAGCTGACGAGGGATCGTGAGCTGCGTCAGGACGCGATTCGCGCGCTTGCCCAGTTCGACGACGCGAGGACGCCCGAGGCGATCCTCGCCGTCTACTTGAGTCTCGACGACGCGGGCAAACAGGACGCGACTCAGACGCTCGCGTCCCGCGCTTCGTGGGCAGCGTCCTTGCTCGACGCGGTCGAAGCCAGAACCGTGAAGCGCTCCGAGATCTCGGCGTACGCCGCGAGACAGATCGTCGAACTCGGTGACGATCGACTCCGCGAACGCATCGGGCGAGTGTGGGGAGAGTTGCGTGCCAGCGGGGAAGACAAAGCGAGAGAGATCGAGCGCTACAAGCGTCAGCTCAAACCGAAGCAGCTTGCCCGAGCCGATCGTCAGCGTGGCCGCGCGGTTTTCGAGAAGGCCTGTGCGAGCTGTCACAAGCTTTTCGGCGAAGGCGGGACCGTCGCGCCGGACATCACGGGGGCGCAGCGTTCGAATCTCGACTACCTCCTCGAGAACATCGTCGACCCCGACGCTTCCGTCGCGAAGGATTTCCAGATGTCGATCGTGACGACGACGCGCGGCCGAGTGGTCGCGGGGCTCGTCGTCGAGGAGAGCGACGCCGCGTTGACCGTTCAGACGGTCAACGAGAAGGTCGTCGTTCCGCGCGAGGAGGTCGCGCGCCGCGAGCCGTCGAGCGCCTCGCTGATGCCCGAAGGACTTCTGGCACCATTCTCCGCTCGAGAGGTGCGTGATCTTTTTCGCTATCTCCAAGGCGAGAAGCAAGTGCCGAAAAAGTAACGCCTCAGCTGACGTTTCTTGTTGGCGTGGATATGCTCCGGCTCCGTAGAATGATCGCGGATGAATCGATCGTCTGACGGGAGTGTAGGAATGGCGCAAAAGACTCGACGCGATTTCCGATGGGGCGCGGTGTTCGTCGCCCTCGTGAGCGGCACCCTCGTGAGCGGCACCCTCGTGAGCGGCACCCTCGTGAGCGGCGCTCGTGCGGGAGAGGTCGAGCGAGAGGTCTCCTCGGTCGCGACTCGAATCGATGCCGAAATCGAGGGAAAGCTCTCCGAGGCGAAGACGGCACCCGCCGAGGTCGCGGACGACGTCGAGTTCCTGAGGCGCACGTACCTCGATCTCACCGGCTCGGCGCCTCTTGCTCACCAGGCAGCTGCGTTTCTCGATTCGGAAGAGCGGGATCGTGCGAAGCTCATCGACGAGCTTCTCGCAGACGATCGCTTCGGACTCCAGTTCGGTCGGGTTTGGCGAGACTGGATCGCGCCGGCCGAATTGCCTTCGGAGGGAAACGGAGGCAACCAGCCGATCAAGGCGACTCGCAACCTCGGCAGCTGGTTCGCCGAGCAGTTCAACGAAGATCGCCCCTGGGACGAGATCGTCGCGGCGGTGCTGAGCGTCGAAGGCACGCTCAAGGAAGCGCCGCAGGGACTCTTTTTTTCTCTCAGCGGTACGGACACGGGCATTCCCGAGCCGGCCGGCGCCGTTCGCGCGGTCTCCTCGCTCTTCCTCGGCGTCGATCTCCAGTGCGCGCAGTGTCACGACGATCCCTACCGCGAGTGGAAGCAGGACGATTTCTGGGGTGCCGCCGCGTTCTTCAAGAACATGGAGGGGCGCTTCAACGGCCGCTACTTCGACAGCATCACCGAGTCGTTCGGGAAGAAGCTCGGCAAGGGCGGGAAGAAGACGACGACTCGCGACAAGTCGCCGAACGGGTCGATCACGATTCCGAAGAACTCCTTCAAGAACGCCGGGAGCGTCGTCGAGGCGCGTTACCTGCTCGGTGAGGAGCTCGAGGCAGAGGAGAAGCAGCCGCTTCGAGGCTTCTTCTCCGGGTGGGTCGTCTCGAAGGACAATCCGTACTTCGCCCGTGCGTTCGTCAATCGGACATGGGCGTACTTTTTCTCTCGCGGGCTCGTCGAGCCGATCGACGACATGCGTCCCGCGAACACGGCTTCGCATCCCGAGACGCTCGAGCTCCTGACGACGGAGTTCGTCGAGTCGGGTTTCGATGTCAAGCACCTCGTGCGCTGCATCGTCACGACGAAGGCCTACCAGCGCACGAGTCGTGGCGACGATCCGGAGCGCGCCGTGGCGAATCTCTTCGGTCGTCGTGCGACGAAGCTGATGTCCGCCGATCAGCTCTACGACTCGCTCAAGTTCGCGCTCGACGACCCGAGGCTCGACGTACGCACCTACGACAGCAAGGAGTCGAAGAAGTTCGGCGAGAGCTCGCCGGTCGGCGACGAGCACACCGAGTTTCAGCGACTCTTCGAGACCGATGAGAACGACGCGACCGTCTTCACACACGGCATTCCGCAGTTCCTCGCGCTCGTGAATCACCCGAACGTCAGCTCGGGTGGACCGGCCGTGGCGAAGCTGATCAAGGACAAGGTCGAGCCGACGGAGGCCGTCGAGCGTCTCTACCTCGGAACGCTCTCGCGTAAGCCGACGGAAGAAGAGCTCCGCGAGGCTGTCGAGTTCGTCGTGACCGGAGACGATCGCAGCGAATCGTACGCCGGCGTACTTTGGATGCTGCTCAACCGCAGCGAGTTTCTGCTCGTCCGCTGAGAACCGTGCTCTCCGAAGGAGTCAGCCAGTGAGTGCTTCCCGACAGCCCATCGATCGACGTGACCTGCTCAAGCTCTCGGCCGCCGGTCTGATCTCGAGCGCGACGGTTCCGTGGTTCGAAGCGATGGCAGTGAATGCCGCGGAGAATCACAAGGCTTCGAGCGGGCGCTACGGCCTGCCGAAGTCCTGCATCCTCCTCTGGATGGACGGCGGCGCGAGTCAGGCTCACACCTTCGATCCGAAGCCGGGCGGCGAGTACAAGTCGATCCCGACGACGATTCCGGGAGTCCATGTCACCGATTGTCTTCCGAAGATGGCGAAGGTGATGGACGACTTGGCGGTCATCCGCGGGATGAACACGGGCGAGGGCGGTCACTACCGAGCGAAGTACCTTCTTCACACCGGCTACGCACGCGTCGGCGGTTTCGAGCATCCTTCGATCGGGAGCATCGCTTCGCACGAGATCGGCGACTCCGAGAACGAGCTCCCGGCGTTCGTGACGATCGACGCAGGATTCGACAAGGGGAACGGCGGGCGTCTCTACCGTTCCGTGCCGGCCTACCTCGGTACGCAGCACTCTCCGCTCGCCGTGCGGGACCCGAACAAGGGGCTCGAGAACTTGCCTTCCGATCAGGGCGCGTCGGAGCTCGATCGACGGCTCGCTCTTCTCTCGAAAGGAGAGCGCCGCTTCGCGAAGTCCCTGAGCGACCCGCTCGTCGCGGCGAAGCAGTCGGCGTTCAACCGGGCCGTGTCGCTGATGCGATCGGACAAGGCGAGAGCCTTCGAGCTCGACAGCGAGCCCGCGTACCTCCGCGAGGCTTACGGCGAGCACAAGTTCGGCAAGGCTTGCTTGATGGCCCGGCGCCTGATCGAGCAGGGCGTCTCGTTCGTCGAGATCTTCCACCGCGGATGGGACGATCACGAAGGTGCGGGAAAGCGCATCCGTCCGCGTTGTGCGTGGATGGATCCCGCAATGTCGACGCTCATTCTCGACCTCAAGCAGCGTGGCATGCTCGAGGACACGCTCATCGTCTGGATGGGCGAGTTCGGTCGCGGTCCGGTCGATGGGAAGGATCACTACGCGCGCGCGTGGACCACGCTCCTCGCCGGTGGTGGTCTCAAGACGGGACAGGTGATCGGCAAGACCAGCGAAGGCGGCAAGAAGCCCGGCGGCACGGTGGTCGATCGACCCGTCAGCGCGCCCGAGTTCATCGCGACGATCTGTCATGCGCTGGGTATCGATTACTCGAAGGAGTTCATCGCGGCGGGCAATCGTCCGATTCCGCTCGTCGACGATCACGCCGAGCCGATTGACGAGCTGTTTTGAGGGGGCGGACGGTTCGGGGGCGGACGGTTCGGG
>CAYZGY010000590.1:0-5488 GCA_964478085.1 uncultured Planctomycetia bacterium | reverse complement strand
GGCGTGAAGTTCGAGAGCTTTGACGAGGATCCGGGCTGGTCGTCGATCGGGGAGGGGCAGGGGGGCTGGAGTTCGGCTTTCGTGGCAGCGCGCACGCAGGCGGTGATGCTGGCGAAGCCGGTGGTCGATTCGCTCGCACCAGTTCCTTCTTTGCGCACGGAGATACCGACCTTGGCGGAAGCCTCTCGTTCGATCGGCCGCTCTTTGCGGGGGAAAGCTCGATGCGACGAGTTTCGAGAAGCCTGATTTCGGTCGATCCTTCGCGCTCGGGCATTTTTCCAGCGATGGGAAGAGCCACGTCGGGATTCACTTCACGGACAATTCGACGGCGAGGAATCGTCTGTTCTGGGCTCCGCGAATCGTGCTCGCGAATGGCGACGTCGTCCTCGGTGCTCTACTCGACCTCCCTCGAAGCTCCGACTCTGTTTCTCCGGGGCGACTCGGACTCGGACGGTGAGGTCGCTCTTTCCGATGCGGTTTTTACACTCACCGAGCTCTTCCTGTCGCCACAGTCTCCACCATGCCTCGATGCACTGGAATCGAATGACGATGGGCGTATCGACGTCGCCGACCCGGTCGCGACTCTGCTCTACCTCTTCGCTGGAGTGCCACCACCGTTTCCGCTGCTCGAGTGCGCGATCGACTTCACCCCGGACGCGATAGACTGCCTCTCGTATCCTCCCTGCGAGCCTTCGCCTTCCATCTTGGGGTGTATGGACGAGAGCGCGCTCAACTTCGACGCGAGTGCGGACATCGACGACGGAAGTTGCTACTTCCTTCCTGACGGATTGGCGCCTCAGGAGGTCAACGCGCAGGGATTCGCGAAGTTCGTTCACGAGGAATCCGGCGTGACCTTTGTTCTGCTACCGGGAGGTGCTCCCTCATGGGGAGCGGTGCGGACGAGCCCGACTTTCAACCCCACGAGGCGCCGATTCACGCGGCCTACCTGAGCCCTTTTCTCATCTCGAAGTACGAAATCACGCAAACCGAGTGGCAAGCCGTCATGGGAAGCAACCCGTCCGGATTCCGCGGATCGCCGAGCCTCCCTGTCGAAACGGTTTCGTGGGGAGATGCGCAAGGCTTCTGTTCCCGACTCGGCCTGGCTCTTCCATCGGTAACCCAGTGGGAATACGCGTGCCGAGCTGACACGCGTACCGCCTTTCACGTTGGAGAGTCGTTGACCGCCTCGGACGCGAACTTCGGTGACGCGATCGGTCGTACGGCGGACGTCGGTTCCTACCCTCCCAATCAGTTCGGCCTTCACGACATGCACGGCAACGTCGCGGAGTGGTGCGCGGACGTGCAGCATCCCCAGTTCTATTCGTCGAGCGTGGCTCTGGGACCCGATCCGATTTCAACGACCGGGCCGGAGCCGGATCGCCGAATGCATCGTGGTGGGTTCTGGGGTGTTCGCGCCGGAAGATGCCGGTCTGCAAGCAAGAGCTCGGAATCGGAGAGCTCGCGTCGAAACCTCCTAGGGTTCCGCCCGGTTCTCGGGCTGAAGCGATGAGCGAGGAATCGTTCCGGATTCTTCTCCGCGAGAAAAAACCGAGCTAACGCTACTCGCACCCGAGCGTCGAGCAATCCCCGAGCTCGTCATCCGTGGGATCCTCACCGCACTCGAATCCTGGCGAGGGGACATCTTCGATCCCGCCTTGGAAGAGCGCCGCCAGGAGGACGATCGCATCGCTCAAGCCGAGCGTGCCGTTGTCGTCGACGTCGGCGGAGTCGGGGCACGTCGGTGGGGCGCCTCCGAGGAAGAGGTACTCGAGCGCGACGATCGCGTCGGTGATTTCGATCAATCCGCTCGAGTCCGTGTCGCCACGGCGGAAGAGATCGGTTGGCGCTTCGCCAATCGTCACTGCGAGGTGCGGAATCAGAGTGAGGTCAGAGCTCGCGAGTGTGGCGTTGTGGACGCTGAACGAGAGGACGTTCGTCCCGTCGCGAATCCCGCTCGCTGGTACGGTGATGACGGCGCAGCCGTTCGCAGGATCTCCTACCTCGCAGTCGTGTGGCGCATCCGAGACCGTCGCGTTGGCAAAGGTCTGCTCGGTCGGGGAGCCGCCCGGCATGTTGGCTCGTCCGATCTCGCGTCCGTTGAGGTATGCGACGAAGCCGTCGTCGAATCGAACGCGAAGAGTCATGCTCTCGACGAGATCCGCGCTGGTTCCGTGATCCTCGAGGTCGAAGATCGCACGACAGAACACTGCCGCGTACCCTCCGCTCATGTCTTCGAGAGTCGTCTGGTCGTCGGCATCTCCGTATCCGATTCCGAAGCGTCCCGCCTCCCATCCACAGTCGTCGAAGTCGACGCTTCGCCACGACGGATCGGGGGGCACAGTTCCTCGGTGAAACGTGAGATCGGACCCCTCCTCGACAAGGGTGCGGACGAAGCTCCGCGGCTCGCAGGATAGGGTCGATGCTCCTTCGACTTCTGACCCGCACTCGTCGCCGGGGCCGAAGACTCGACCTTGAATCCGGGCCTCGGCGCAGTCTCCGGCGGGAACGACTTCGTACGAGAGGTCGACGTCGGAATCGTTGTCCACGGTGAACAGCACCGTGTTCGCTTCGATCGTGCCCTCGCTGGTAGAGACGATGACCCAGTCTTCAGGCACGGTTTCGATGATCGTCGTCGCACCCGGCACGTTGCGCGCCGAGATCTCCACCACGATGGGGGAGTCGTCTCCCTCTTGGTAGGAGGGTGGCAGGTGACGCTCGATGTGGCAGGACGTGAAGCCGTACTCGAGCTCGACGATTCGATTCGGCTCGAGGAGCGTCTCTTCGATGAGGCCGTCCGGCCATCGAACCTCGATCGGTACAGGACCGGTGTGTGAGCCGAGACCGAAGTGGAGAGTCAGATCGTTCTGGTTGCCTTCGCCCGTCGAGCTGTCGACTTGACGAGCCAAGGTCCTCCCGTCGAGCGCCGCTCTCACCTGCGCGCCGATCGCCGTCGTGTTGACGTTCACGCCGTCCCCGCGGAGCCGCACCGCGAGCCAGCGACTCGCTCCTTGTGTGCCCGTATTGCGGAGAAGTCGACCTCCCGTCGTCAGGTCGAGGTCGCCGTCGTTGTCGACGTCGGCCCACGCCGCTTGATAAGTGACGTAGGTCGCTAGGCCTCGCGCAGAAGTCTCTTCGCTGAAGCGAAAGCCGCCGTGATTGACGTACAGCACGCTGCGGTTGCCGTTGTAGACGCAGGTGAAGTAGAGGTCGAGGTCGCCGTCGTTGTCGATGTCGCCCAAGGTCGGAGAGGCGAACGACTCTTGCCACGCGAGTCCGCTGGCTCCCGTCCGATCCGCGAATCGGAAGCCCTCGGCGCGCCCGAGGTTCTCGTAGAAGAACGGTCGGTCCTGCCATTCCTGGGGGTGGCTGAAGTTTCCGACGAAGAGGTCGAAGTCGCCGTCCGAGTCGAGGTCACCCCACGACGAGCCGATCGTGTGGCCGTGGGAGTGTCCCCAGCCGTCGTAAATCCCGTGAACGCCGAGGGCCGGCCCGGCGTTCTCGAACGTTGCGCGACCATTGTTACGCCAGAGCTGGTTTTGCTCGAGTCGGTAGTTCGACACGTAGACGTCCATGTCGAAGTCCTCGTCGAAATCACACGCCGTGATTCCGCGCGAAGGGTCGACGTCGCCCGATTGCGTCCACGCGAGACGGAATCGTTGGCCTTGTTCGTTCAGGAGAATCGCATCGGGCTGATAGCCGGGAGCCTCGTAGCCGCCGATGTAGAGATCGAGAAACGAGTCACCGTCGAAGTCTGCCCACACCGCTCCTCGTGTGACGCTCATCGGAAGCGCGGGAATCATCGCCTCGGTGACGTCGGTGAAGACCCAGTCGCCGTCATTGCGCCGCAGCCGTCGCCCACCGTAGTCGAAGAGGTCGAGGTCGCCGTCGTTGTCGAAGTCGCCGACGATGCTGTCTCCGCCGGACGACATGCGCTCGAATCGCTGTCCGCGATCGTTTCGAAAGATGCCGCTGCTCGCGATGAGGTCGGCGAAGCCGTCGCCGTCGATGTCCGCCCACGCCGCCTTGCCGCCGCCGAGATCGATGCCGCTGTCCTCGAAGTTTCCAGGAGGGCGGGAGTTGATCTCGAGCTGAACGTCGAAAGTCAGGTCCGAGCTGGAATAGGCGGCGTTGTGGACCTCGACCGCGATCACGTTTCGTCCGGTTCGAAGCGCCGAGCGGACTCCTTCGAGATCGAAGCGTTCGAAAGTTCCCGATTCGTGCGACCCGGTCGAGACGCTGTCGAATGCGAGCTCCTCCCCGACTCCGCCCGCGTACGCACGAGCCGCTTCCTGTCCGTTGACGTAGCAGACGAATCCATCGTCGTAGTTGATTCCGAGAAGAAGCGACGACACCGAGCCGCGATCGAAGATCTCGAATTCTCGACGTGTGTACAGCGTGACGTAGCTCTCGATCATGTCGTCGAGAACGGTGGCGTCGTCGTCGTCCCCGTATCCGATGCTCGTCGGGCCGCTCTCCCATTTCGAGTCGTCGAAGTCCGTCTCGCGCCAAGCGGTCGCATCCGGGTCCGACGGTGCCGTCCTGCCTCGGAAGAAACGCCATTCGCTTCCGGCTTCAATAACCACCGCGGGCCCGGTGAGCCGGGGCTCGTTCGCCGTCAGTCGCAAGTCGATCGTCAGATCGGAGCTTTCGAGCGTCCCGTTGTGAACCTCGACAGCGAGGACGTTGACGCCGTTACTCAGCTCGTTTCGAAACAGGGTGAGGTCGAAGTACTCGATTGTTCCCGCCTCGTGCGAGCCGTTCGCGAGGCCGTCGTACCCGAGCTCTTCGCCGATCTCCCCGCAGTTGGCACGTGCGACTTCGACTCCGTTGAGGTAGCAGACGAATCCGTCGTCGTAGTCCGCCGTGAGCCGGAGCGTCTCGATGCGAGAGGCGTCCTCGACGTGAAACTCCGTACGCGCGAAGACGGAGACATATCGACCCTGCATGTCCGTGAGGATCGTCGCGTCGTCGTCGTCCCCGTAACCGATGCTCGTCCTGCCGACCTCCCAATCGCCGTCGCAGAAGCGTCGGTATCGCCAGCGAGTCGGGTCCGGCTCGGACGGTGGCGTCGAGCCTCGATGAAACCTCCAACAGCTGTTGCACGGGACGAGAACCACGCCGGCGGAAGCTCGTATCGAGAGAGACATCAATGCGAGAGCGCAGAGTGCGATGCGGAGGATGCGACCGTAGACGAATGGAAATCGTGAGCGAGACATGACCGTGATGTGCGGAGGAACGCTTCATGTCGAACCTAGGAGAGCTCGATGTTACAGGGCTCGCGTGGCCTCGCGCAAGCAGCTGACGCGTCGGAAGCGTCGAAGACCCGGCTCTTCGCGATCTGTGGTCGTCTGTCATGCGGGAGTTCTGGAGCACCATGACCCATCACGGTCTGGATTCGACCGCCACGGTGGACGGAGAGGCGAGCGAGTCAGCGCCGAAGCGCGGGCTGCGAGGGAAGATCGGATTCGCACTGCTGCTCGGCGGCCTC
>CAYZGY010000589.1:0-5489 GCA_964478085.1 uncultured Planctomycetia bacterium | reverse complement strand
GCCTCGATCGTGTCGATGCCGAGTCGTCGTGAGATCGCCTCGGTGAACTCGTTCCCGGCGAGGTAGACCTCGCGAGAGAAGTACGACGTGTTGTTCTTGACGATGTTGATGCTCGTCTTGACCGCACCGACGTCGACGAGCGCGATCACGCGCTCCTCGTCTTCGACGCGCGGACTGTGCATCGCGTTGAACTCGAACGCGTTTCCGAGAGCGAACGTGTCGACGTCGATCAGAGCCGGCGTCAGACCGACCTGCTGGATGAGCTCGACGTGCTCGTCGATGACGCTCTGCTTGACGGCGACGAGGAGAACCTTCATCTCCTTCTCGCCGTTCGGATTCGTCGTCTCGCCGAAGTCGCTGAGACGCGCGCAGTCGAGAATGACCTCGTCGACCTCGAAGGGAATGTACTTGTCGGCCTCGTAACGAAGGGCCCCCTTGAGCTCATCGTCTGACATCGCCGGCATGTTGATGTATCGGATAATGACCGAGCGACCCGAGACCGCTGTCGCGACGCGACGCGTCTTGATGCCCGCCTCACGGAACAGCTCGCCCAGCGCGACGGGAAGATCTTCCTTGTTCTCGATCGGGACGGATCCGAAGGCCGTGAGCTTCACCTGATCGCGAACCTCGGTGAGCTCGACCGCCTTCACCTCGTGAGTGCCGATATCGAGTCCGACGATGCTCTTCTTCTTGCCAAGCATGGAGAATTCCCTGCGTATTTCGTATTTGCCCTGACGGACTGCCCCCCACGCGTGGATCAACGACCGATGTGGTCACCCCTCGAGGGCGGTTCACTACGTGGGAACGTATGCACTATCGGGTAAAACCAGCCCGCTTCTGTACAGCAAGTCGCGTGCGAAACGAGGCCGGAAAGCCGAGAACTGTCGCAAGTGCCGAATAACGGCGCGCCAGCGCCCGATATCGTCACTCCACACGCGTCTCTGCGGTGTTCCGACGGGAAAAACTATCCCCGTAACGAGTTCTCGGTCGGAAGAAATGGGTCGCTTTGGAGAATCACGTCGATCGAATCGACGACGAATCAGGAAAAGTCCGGCACGAGACCACGGACGCGACTCTGCAGAATCTCGAGCGCCTCTTCGGCCTGCCCGCAGGCGAGGCACTCGTCCGCAATCTCGAAGGCTTCGCGCATGCACACCTGGCGAATGACGCGCTTGACCGTCGGGATCGCGATCGGACTGACACTGAAGTGACGCAGTCCGAGACCGAGCAGGAGGACCGTGTAGATCGGCTCACTGCACATCTCGCCACAGAGCGAGACCGGGATGCCCGCCCGTGCGCCGGCGTCGATGACGAGCTTCATCAAGCTCAAGATCGCAGGGTGGGCAGGCTGGTAGAGGTGGGCGACCTTCTCGTTGACGCGATCGACGGCGAGGCAGTACTGGACGAGGTCGTTCGTCCCGATGCTGAAGAAGTCGACCTCCTTCGCGACCCGATCGGCCATCAGCGCGATCGAAGGAACCTCGACCATGATTCCGACCGGCACGCGAGGCGCGATCTCTACGCCCTCGGCCTCGAGCTCGGCGCGCACGTCATCGATGAGCGCACGCGAACGCCGAACCTCCTCGAGCGTCGCGACCATCGGGATCATCACCTTCACCGGGCCGAGCGGAGAGACACGCAGCGCTGCGCGAATCTGCGCACGAAAGAGATCGGGCTGCTCGAAGCAAAGCCGAATCGACCGACAACCGAGAAACGGGTTCGGCTCGTGGAAGCCGACCGCCTCGGCGTGAAACTTGTCGGCGCCGGCGTCGAGCGTACGAATGACCAGTTGACGCCCCTTGAGCGCCTTGATCGCGCGACGGTACGTCTTGAGGTGGAGGTCCTCGTCGGGGATGCCCTGTTCGTAGAGGAATTCCGTACGGTAGAGTCCGATGCCCGAAGCGCCCCACTCGAGCGCGGCGTTGACCTCTTCAGGAAACTCGATGTTCGCCGAGAGCGTGATCTCGTAACCGTCGACCGTCTCTGCGGGCCAGCGAACCTCCTCCTGGAGGCTGCGATAAAACTGGTGCGACCACTCCGACTTGCGCTCGTACTTTTCGAGCGTCGCCTCGTCGGGGTCGATGATCACTTCACCGCTGTAGCCGTCGATGATGACCTTCTCGCCGCCGACGACGCTCGCCGAGAGATCGCGCAGACCGACGACCGCAGGGATCTGCATCGCGCGAGCCAAGATCGCCGTGTGCGAGGTTCGACCACCGACGTCGACCGCGAAGCCTTGCACGAGGGTCTTGTCGAGCGACGCGGCCTCGCTCGGGGTCAGGTCGCGCGCGATGACGACGCACGGCTCGTCGAAGTTGCGACCGGCGTCCCCGGTCTTGCCGAGCAGCTGCCGCAGGATCTTGCGCTCGATGTCTTGAACGTCGTGCGCGCGATCCGCGAGGTACTCGGACTCCATCTGCTCGAAGCGGCGTCGGTGACCTTGAAGGACGATCGAGACGGCGTACTCGGCGCTGTTCTTCTTCTCCTGGATGCGCGCGACAACGTCACGAAGCAGGCCGGGGTCCCGGATCATGTCGCGGTGGGTCTCGAGCACCTGCCGAACGATCTCGAAATCCTCCTGGATGCCGCAGACGTCCCGTTCGAGCTCCTGAGCCGCCGCCTCGATCGCGCCGTCGAGACGCTCGACCTCCTCGTCGACCTTGGCGGCCGCGACATACCGTCGACGGATCCGCAAGTCGTCGGGACGCAAGACGACGGCCGTCGAGATCGAGATTCCCGGGGAAACGGCGATACCGCGCTTGCTTACCATGACTCAGCTGACCATCACTCAGGCAGCCAATACTCGAATAGACCGAACCCGAAACCCGCGACTATTCATCAAAGGTCCGCTGGAACATCTCGACGACGGCCTCCATCGCTTGCTCGGCATCGGCGCCAGCGACGCGTAGGAGAAGCCGGGCCCCGGTCTCGGCACCCATGCTCATCAGGCCGAGGATGCTCTTTCCGTCGACCGCATCTTCGGTCCCTTCACGCGTGAGCGTGATGTTCGAATCGTAGGCCTGCGCAACCTTGACGAGCTCCGTCGCCACACGTGCGTGCAGTCCGTACTTGTTGGCGATCTCAACCCAACGCTCGAGTTCCATCACTCTCGATCTTCGTGTCCTTCTGGTGCTTCTGGTCCTTCTTCGCTCCGCTTTCCTCCACCGACGAGCTTTCGCCACCGTTTCCGATCGACTGGAGGAATTCGTGGTAGATGACACGCGCGAGCCCTGCGGGATCGTGGCGTGCCGTCGCGGGAGGATCCGGGGCGTCGTCCGAATCTCCCTCGACCGGGGATTCATCGGCTGTCTCCTCCACGGTCGAAAAGAAGTCTCCGGTGATCAATCGGACTCCGGAGAACTCGCCGCGCTCGTCGAGATCGCACTCGACCGGCTCGGCTCCGCGCTCGAGGTACTTATCACGAATCGCCGCAGGAATCTCGCCTTGGTGCGCGACGACGGCATCCGGAAAGTCGTCACCGACGTGCGCTCGAAGCGCCGCGAGGTGATCGGAGAGCGAGAATCCGTCAGTCTCGCCCGGCTGGGTCATGATGTTGCAGATGTAGACGCGCGATTTGCCGGTCTCCTGAATCGCATCGACGAGCCCGTCGAGCAGCAGGTTCGGCAGCACGCTCGTGTAGAGAGAGCCGGGACCGAAGAGGAAGAGGTCGGCCTCCTCGACCGCCTGGCGAACCTCGGGAGACATCGGGATCGGCTGGGGTCGAATCTCGACGCGTTGGATCGCCTTTCCACTGCGCGTGATTTGAACCTCCCCCGTCGACTTCGTGCCGTCGGGGTGCTGCGCGACGAGCGAGACACGCGTGCTCGTCGCGGGGAGGACTCGGCCACGCACGTTGAGGAGACGGTTGAGCTCGCGAACGGACGTTCCGAGGTCTCCGACGAGCCGTGTGAGGACCGTGATGAAGAGATTGCCGAAGCAGTGATCCTTGAACTCGGTCTCCTCGAAACGGTACTGCAGCGTGCGCGCGACGAGCGGATCGATGTCCGCGAGCGCCAGGAGGCAGTTCCGGATATCGCCGGGCGCAGCGATGTCGAAGTTGTTTCGCAGACGGCCCGAGCTGCCTCCGTTGTCGGTCACGGTGACGACGGCGGTGATGCGGTCCGTGTACTCCTTGAGACCTCGCAGGAGCGCGGACATGCCGGTTCCGCCGCCGAACGCGACGACGCGCGGCCCGTTCGCTCGCTCCGCCGAAAGCCGGCCGATAACCGATGGATCCGAGACGGACGCCTCGCCGACGCCGAACTCGAGACCGCTCTTGGGTGCTCGATCAGCTGAACTGCTCATCGACTTCCTTGAAGATCTCGCGAATGCTGCCGGAATTCGTCGACTGGGTCAGGTATTTGGCGGACTTCTCGTCGCGGTGGAGCGCGGCGACTCGACGCATGACGGCGAGGTGCTCGTCCGCGCCGGCGTCTGTCGAGAGCACGAGGAACAGCACGTGGACGGGCTCACCGTCCACCGACTCGTACGAGAGCCCCTCCGTCGCTCGCGCGTAGACGCCGACCAGATCGCTCCCGAGAAAGCCGCAACCCTTCGCATGGGGAACTCCGAGCCACTTTCCGATGCCCGTCGAGGCCTGTCCCTCACGCTTCAAGACCGCCTTCTCGGCCTTCTTGACGGTCTCTTCGTCGAGGTGACCTCGCTCGACGAGGCGCTGTAACATTTCACGAATCGCCGATTTCTTGTCCCGAGCTTCGAGGTTCAGGATCATCGACTCTTCGGGGAACAGATCGACCAGGTTCATATACGTCGTATCCTCTTGGCTGCGCTGGTGTCCTTCCGCAGGACGCCTCGTATCACTCGATGCTCGATCGGAATGGTCCGCGAGCCGTGAGCTTACGCGCGCTCACGAGCTGCGGTCTTCGGGCGAGCTCCTCCCTCGGAGAGAATCGCCCTCAGGAGAAGTCGCGCCCTTCGACAATGTCCTGGTAGCTCTCGTCCTCGGGATCGTCGCCTCCCCCGTCCTCACCACCGGCAACCGGAATATCCTCGGGGTGACGGCTCGTCGGAGCGCCCTTGTGGCCCTTGACCTTCTCCTTGTGACGCGTCAGTGCGGTCTCGGCCTTGTGGAGGGCCGCGTCGATCGCCGCGTAGAGCTCCGAAGCGTGACCGTGGCAGATCACCGGCTTGGAGCCGCGGATCGACAGCACGAGCTCGGCCTCGGCTTCGTCCTTCTCGTGTCCGAGCACGACCTCGATCTTCTGAAGACCGTCGAAGTAGCGGTCGAGCTTCGAGATCTACTCCTCGGCGTGCGGTTTGTGGCCGGCGGTATCCTGGTCATCGCGACCCGTGACGACGGTCTGCGGAGGCATAAGAACTCCTGAGAGCGGGCGGTTTCCGTCCGAAAGCTCCCGCGATCCCGAGCCAGGCCGAACGTCCCGGCCCTTTCGCTAAGGCCTTTTTTTCGAACGGGTTATAGGAGCCGCAGATGATAGCAGCTCCCTCGATCGGTGTCAAAACCTCCGAGG
>CAYZGY010000588.1:0-5494 GCA_964478085.1 uncultured Planctomycetia bacterium | reverse complement strand
CTCCGTACTTGCACGATGGCCGAGCAGCAACGTTACACGACATATTCTCGAAGCACGATCCGGAGGCCAGGCACGGCTCGGGCTCGAAGCTGACGCGGCCCGAGCTCGACGACCTGATCGCATACCTGAAGTCCCTCTGACGAACCTGTCCGTCAAGCGAAGGCTCGCCGATGGAATATCGACGAGCACCTTTGAGCAATCCCGCGAAAGGAGACGTCATGATCGAACTGGGCATGCATGTCGACAACTGGAGGCACTTCGACACCTCGTACGACGTGCCTTGTGAGTTCGCCGCGAAACACGGTCTGAAGTTCGTAGAGTTCGGGACGATCGACGGCGAATACTTCGTACAAGCGCTCGGTTACAACCCGCACATCCCGCTCGACTCCGACCCAATGATCCTCAAGGACTACCTCGACTCGAAAGGACTCCGGATATCGCAGCTCGACGCTGCGTACCCGATATCGACTCCCGAGGGGCAATACCGGGGAATTAACTACGCGATCAGGGCGATCCGCTTCGCCGCAGCCATAGGATGTCCGTGCGTAGACACCACCGACGGCGCTCGAAAGCCCAACGGGTATACGGACGTCGAGGTGATGGGATTGATCAAGCAGTATTACCGTGTCGTTCTCGACTGGGCCGAAAGCTACGGCGTCGTCGTCAACGTCGAGCCTCACGGCCCCTACACGACCGACCCCGATTGCATGGAAGAGATCCTCGGATTCTCCGACTCCCCTTTCCTCCGTATGAACTTCGACACGGGCAACACGTTCATCGCCGGCAACGATCCGGTCGAGTTCTTGAAGCGGTTTCGCAGCAAGATCTCACACTGTCACATCAAGGACGTCAGCGAGGAGCTCGCCGATGCGGTTCGTGGAGGAGAGACCGGGATCTCGACCTCGGTGGTCGCGATCGGCGAAGGCGCGAATGCGAAGAATATCGCCGATTGCATCGAGTACCTGAAGGAGACGAGCTGGAGCGGGGTCCTGTCAATCGAGGCCGAGGCAGTACCGGGAAAAATCGAGCAAAGCGTCGACTGGCTGCGGGAACGAATTGAGGACTGAGGGAGCATGAAGAACACGACGACCGGACTGGCCGTGGCTGCACTCATGGTCACGGCGATCCTCGAACCGAACACCTCTGCGCCCTCGGTGTGCGGAGAGAGCTCAGCCATCCGCAAGCAGGAGGACGACTCTGCGGCGTGGCGCGTTCTCATCGTCACCGGGGTCGACTACCCGGGCCACCCTTGGCAGGAGACGACGCCCGTTCTCAGAGACGCCATCGCGGCGCATCCGCGACTCGAGGTTAGCGTCACGGAGCGTCCTGACTTTCTCGCGTCACCCGAGCTCCACGAGCACGACGTCGTCGTCCTTCACTTCATGGACTGGAACACCGCCGCCCCGGGAGTCGAGGCTCGCCAAAACCTCCGGAAGTTCGTCGAGAACGGCAAAGGGCTCGTCGTCGTGCACTTCGCTTGCGGCGCGTTTCAGGATTGGCCCGAGTTCGCGAATCTGGCAGGTCGCGTCTGGGACCCGACAAAACGCGGACACGACCCGCGAGGCAAGTTTCGAGTTCGATTCACGGTGGCCGGCAAGAAACACCCAGCGACGCGCGGCTCGGCCGATTTCGAGACCGACGACGAGCTCTACACTTGCCTTCGTGGGAATCGCCCGGTCACGACACTGGCAGCGGCCACGTCGAAAGTCGACGGCAAGGAGCATCCGATGGCGTACGCGTTCGACTATGGCAAAGGACGTGTCTTCAGCAGTCCTCTCGGTCACGACGCCCGCGCGCTCAGAGTTCCTGAGGTCGCCGAGCTCTTTCGCCGTGGCTGTGCGTGGACCGCACGCGTGCCGAATTGCGCACTACCTTCCCAGTTACGCTGAACGCAGTGTTTCGCCACAAATTCGTCGACATGAGATCACTCGCCGATACTCGCCCACGCCTTCACGTCTCAGGCTGGATCCGATCGGCGTGCCTGATCGGCTGTGCCCTCTTCCCCTCGGCGGCAGCGCTGGCGGCGGACTCGGTCGTGTCCGAGTACCGGATCGCAGAGACCATCGAGCTCGATCGAGTCCCCTCGTGGTTTCCTGTCGACTTCTGCCTCCTGACTCACGAGGACAGACAGTACGCCGCGTACTACGACGCCGAACACCGGATGATCATGGCGCATCGACGTCTGGGTGACACCCGTTGGGAGAAGACCGAGCTGCCGACAAAAGTCGTCTGGGACAGTCACAACTACATCACCCTGGCCGTAGACCGACGGGGGGATCTCCACGTGGCCGGCAACATGCACTGCGTGCCGCTGATCTACTTCCGAACCCGCGAGCCGAACAACATCGCGACACTCGAGCGACAAACGATGACGGGTCGCGAGGAAACTCGCTGCACCTACCCACGTTTTCTCGAGGACCGGGACGGAAACCTGCTCTTCTCGTACCGCTCGGGCGGTAGCGGAAACGGCAAGCGACTCTACAACCGCTACGACAGCAAGTCGAAGACCTGGAGGCGATTCCTCGACACCCCGCTCTTCGAAGGCGAAGGAAAACGCAACGCCTACCCACTGGGTCCTTCGCGTGGACCGGACGGTCTCTTTCACGTCGTCTGGGTTTGGAGAGACACTCCAGACTGCGCCACGAATCACCATCTTTCCTACGCACGGAGCCGAGACTTGAAGACGTGGGAGTCCGCCGATGGCAAGCCCGCCGCGCTTCCGATGACACTCGATCAAGAACAAACGTGGGTCGATCCGATCCCTCCCGGTGGCGGCATCATCAACGGCTGCGAGAAGCTCTCGTTCGACTCGGAGCGGCGTCCGATCATCTCCTATCACAAGCAAGACGCGAAGGGTCACATGCAGATTTACGTCGCGCGTTTCGAGGGAGGCGAGTGGAAGCGACGCCCGGTGACGTCGTGGGACCGGAAGATCGTCTTCAGCGGTCGGGGGGCGATGCCTTTCATCGGGATCTCGCTCACCGGATTGACGAAAACGGGACCGGACCATCTCGTCATCAAGTATCGACATCGAGACTTCGGCTCAGGTCGAATCGTTCTGGATGAACGACGACTGAAACCGGTGGCCATTCCGGTGGCTGTCTCGCCGGAGTGGCCGCGAGGATTCCTCGACCCGACCATCGAGTTTCCGGGTATCCGCGTCAAGATCGCGCGAGATCTCGGCGTACCTCTGGAGACGCGAACGGCTCCCGCCAAGAGGTACGTGTTGCGCTGGGAGACGCTCGGCCCGCACTTCGATCGACCTCGCAGACCTCCACTACCGCCCGCGAGCAAGCTCGAGCTGGTCACGCTCGAGGCGATTCCAGCGTCACCTCGCGCCAGAAAGCGCAAGCCGTGAGTCCCGACAGCGTCGTTTCGCCCGGAGCTCGACCGTGCTGCGACTCCGTCAAGATCGCATCGACTTCCAGGGCTCCTCTTGACTCCTATCCAACGTCATCGGTTCGCTGCTGTCTGCCGGTGAGAGCACGGCGAGAAACTCGAGCGGCTTGGTGAACGGATTGAACGTCGCGTGGACGACACCCTTCGCAATGTAGACCGCGTCGCCGGGCGAGAGGATCTTCTTTTCGTCCTCGATCCACTGTTCGGCCTGCCCGGAGAGGATGTAGAGGACTTCTTCCATGCCGGGATGGTTGTGAAAATCGTGAAACTCTCCGGGCGGAAACGTCGCGCGAACGAAATGGAGATTCGTAGGCTCGACGCGCTCCGGACCGCAGTACCAGCTGTGAGTCTTCTCGCCGACGACCTCGGCTTCCGCAGAGCTCGACGGGATAAACACGCCAGGGAATCGTGAAGGTGCCGGCATACTCGTCTTTCGATCGTGAGGAACTGACTATTTGGCCGTGGGCTTCGAACCGGGCGGCGGCTTCGTTTCGGGAGTCGGTCTCTTCGCGGCCCAGGCGACGCTGTTGCGCAGGATCGTCCTGAAAGCGACGTGCTTGTGCGCGCGACCATCGTGCCCGAGTGTAACGCAAACGATGCGCCCCTTGGGGTTCTTCGTCGTCCAAACCACGGGAAACGTCTTCCCATCGCGAGGGCTCTTCGCGGTCGCCAGAACATCGATCGCGGCGCCCTTCGGGTCCTTTCGAAATCGATACAGCTCGTCGACGATCTCGAAGCTCTTCGGAACTCCGGCCATCACGGGATGTCTCGGCGACGCGACGGTCACGGTGAAATTCCCGAGAGGATCGTGTCCGCGTGTTCCCCCACCGGCAAGAGTCAGGTTGTACTCCGGCCAGTCTTGCCAGTTGTACCAGAGTGCCGCGTGAACGAGCACGAGCCCGCGTCCCGACTCGACGAGCTCGAAAACCCCCTTTCGCAGCTTCGATCCGGGAAGCGGCTGATTGTTACTCAGACAGAGAACGTCGATACCGTCGAGCCGCGAGGAGATCTCGACGACCTTGTCCGTGTAGACCACCTCGGCGAACTGGCCCTCGGAGAGCGTGGCCGAGTCGGCGTGGCGAAACCACCGCGGGAAGTCGTGAGATGCTCCGCCGCCGACGATCAGCGTTTTCACGGGGCCCGTCTCTACCTTCTCGCCCTTCTCGGCGTGGAGCTCTGCCGTGATCGAGACAAAAGTAGGCGCGACACGATTGTCGTAGCTCTCGAGGACCATCGTCTCGATCTTGGCTCGACGGTCGATCCGCCTCGAGAACTGCCGCACCTGACCTCGCGTCGCGAGCCCCTCGACGAACTCGGATCCCGGCACGTCCACTCGTCTTATCCAATCAGCGATCTCCACTCCGTTCCGCAGAACGATCTGCTGCGAGGTCCCATCGACGTGGCGCACCGTGATGCGCGCTGCGGGTACACCCTTCGTGGACTTCCCCCCGGCTGGCCACCCCCATCCGGCGACACCTCCCAAAAAATGCAGCTTCTCCGCGGCGAAGCCGACCTCGACCTCGACGCGCGAGGAGAGCGTTTTCGCGAAGCCCGATCCCCCCTTGAGCACCACTAGGTTGTTGCCGTCGAGCGTCTTCGCAGGATGGAGAACCTCGAACGGAACGCCATTTGACTCCACCACTCCGAATCGCCGAAACGCGAGCGCGTCGTCGATCCTCTCCCGTCTGGCGTACAAGCCCTTCGTTGTCGTGACGTTGGCAACCGAGCGCAGGCTGATCAGTCGATGTCGCCGGTCGCCGCTCGACAGATACGCGATCACATCTCGCAGACCGACGCTTCCGAGCTCCTCGAAACCGTCCGGCATGATCGACAAGGAGCTCTCCACACGGCTGACGATGTCGCGTTTGAGAATCTCGAGGTCGCTCGTCGCATTTCTCAGGAGCAACGAGCGGCGATTCTCTCTTGCCACGATGCCGTCGAGCACTTGGCCGGATCCTGTGACGATGGTGACCGCGCGGTAGTTGTCTTCCGCGAATCGACTCGGATCGAGAATGTGGACCAGTAACTCCTCCGGGGCATGCGCGCCCATCCCGACGAGATCGGGGGCCAGGTCGCGCCCTTCGCCTTGGAATCG
>CAYZGY010000587.1:0-5495 GCA_964478085.1 uncultured Planctomycetia bacterium | reverse complement strand
CGCCGAGGTAGACGATCTCGAGACTGCCGCCGCCGATGTCCGTGAGCAGCGCGGGAAGCTCCTTGTAGTTGCGCAGATAGCCGTGCGCGAGGAGAGAAGCCTCCTCCTGCCCGGAAATCACGCGCACCTCGACCTCGAGCTTCTCCTCGAGAACTGTGAGGAAGGCCTTGCGATTCTGCGCGTCGCGCAAGGCGCCCGTCGCGATCGCCATCAGGTTGCGCGGCTGGAAACCTCGTTCGCGCAAGTCCTGGATCGTCGTGAGAGCCGTCTTCGCGGTCGCCTCGGAGATCTTCCCCGTCGAGTAGACCTCGTGTCCGAGATCCCACGCGAATCGTGCCTTTCGAAACACGCCACTGCGCTGCGACTGGTAGTGCACCTTCAGCGACTGTGATCCGAATTCGAGGATGATTGGCATTTGACTCATGAGACGAGCTGCTCTCCCACCACTTCCCTTCTACGGCAAATCTCCGCTCGATACGTCGCTCGGCAATCGATGGCCGAGTCGATCGCGCTTGGTACGCAGGTAGTTCTCGTTGTGCTCGTTCGGGGGCACGATGATCGGCTCCTGTCCGATGACCTCGAGGTCGTAACCGTCGTAGATGAACGCGTCGTTCTTCTTCGGATTGTTCGTCAGGAGACGAACTTGTCGAAGCCCGAGATCCTTGAGGATCTGAATGCCGACGCCGTAATCGCGCATGTCCGCTCGGTAGCCGAGCGCGATGTTCGCATCGACCGTGTCGAGCCCCTCGTCTTGGAGCGCGTAGGCCTTGAGCTTTGCGATCAGTCCGATGCCGCGACCTTCTTGCGGAAGGTAGACGATGGCACCTGCACCCTCGTCATCGATACGCTTGAGCGCCTGTCGAAGTTGAGGACCGCAGTCACAGCGAAGCGAGTCGATAACGTCACCCGTGAAGCACGAAGAGTGCATGCGGACGAGTGGCGCATCGGCCTTCGAGAGGTCACCCTTCACCAGCGCGAAAGGCTCCTGCGACTCGAACTGGACCTTGTAGCCGATGACCTCGAACTCGCCGTAGTCCTTGAGCGGAATTCTCGTCTCGACCTCTCGCGTGACGAGCTTCTCGTGCCGACGGCGATAGCGGATCAGCTGCTCGATCGTGATCAACGGAATCTCGCACTCCTCGGCGATCTCGAAGAGCCGATCACGACGCGCCATCGTTCCGTCGTCATCGAGGATCTCGATCAGCGCGCCCGCGGGACGCATACCCGCGAGCCGCACGAGATCGACGACGGCCTCGGTGTGGCCCGCGCGGCGCAACACACCGCCTTCGGACGCGACGAGCGGACACACGTGGCCCGGTCGCGCCAGGTCCGACGCTCGGGTCTTCGGATCGGCGAGCGCCCGGATCGTCGCGGCTCGCTCCGCCGCGGAGACGCCCGTCGTCGTCGTGCTCAGATCGACACTGACGGTGAAGTTCGTCTTGTGGAGTGCCGAGTTGATCTGCGCGGCAGGCTCGAGCTGGAGCTCCGACGCGACGTCGGGAAGGATCGGGACGCACAGCACGCCGCGGCCACGGGTCAGCATGAAGTTGACCATCTGGGGCGTGATGGCCTCGGCAGCGCAGACGAGATCTCCCTCGTTCTCGCGATCTTCGTCGTCGACGACGATGACAAAACGGCCCGCCTTGATGGCGTCGATCGCCGCTTCGATCGAAGCGAACTTGGACTCGGACATTCGGTTTTCCCTGATCTGGAGGGCTCCCAGACTCTCTCCACGGGGGAGCCCTAAGAGCCTGTTGAAGAAGTGCTTCGAGTGGTCAAACCCCCCCGAAGGTGGTGAAACTGGCGCCGCGAAAGGCGCCCCATGTGGAGCATTGGCGGGTTTCAGCGACGGAGAGTTCGAACGAATCGGCCGCTTGGACGCCGAATCGACTTCTTCAACGGGCTGCTGAAGCCTCATTTTAGTTTCTGGCGCTCTCCTGCCCCACTAATTACACGGAAATCCTGGAGAATACGGGAACTACGGTCTAACATGAGCCCCAAGAAGTGTAAGAAGAACCAGACTCTTCGCTGGACCTGGTCCCGTGGAGGTCTCCTGATCTTTCAGTGGAAGTGAGAGAAACATGACAAATTTCGCGCGAACGCACGCGTTGAGGGCGTGTTGTGTCGTCTCGCTGGGCGCGATCCTGTTGTCGGCGACGGCCTGCTCGACGCACACTCTGTCGACGGGCTACGACGAGCCTCCCGAGGAGGTCGAGCTCGGCGAATCGGTGCTCGAGAAACGCATCCGGTCCATCGACGAGTACTACAGCGAGCCGAGAGACCAGTACAGCGTCGAGACCTCGTACCGCCGAGCGATCGAGTCGGTCTCCCCCGTGAACGGCTACGCGGGGCTCTGGCGTGCTGTGCGAGCGGCCGCGTGGCTTGCTCACAACCACCCGGTCCCCTCGCAGCGTGTCGAGTTCGCGAAGGCGGGCATCTACGTCGGCAAGCGATCGAAGCACCGCCTCTCGGCGAGCGTCGAGACTTGGTATTACACGGGACTCTGCTGGCTCGCCCTCGCCAACTACGGCGACGAGACGACCGACGAGCAGGTCAGTGAAGTCGAGTACCACCTCGCCACCGCGGTCGAGATCGATGGCGGATTCGATCACTGCGGGCCGCTGCGCGAGCTCGGAGACTTCCTCCGCCGCAAGCACGATCCGGACTTTGCCGGTCCGGCGGTCGGCTCTCTCATGAAAGCGACGAAGCTGCTCGAACGCGCCTGTAACACCTGCCCCGACTTCGCCGCGAATCAGCTCGCCCTCGGTCGTGCGTACAGCGACGGCAAGCTCTTCGCCGAGGCGCGCCTCGCGACGGATCGCGTCTTCCGCTCGCCGAAGCCGGTCGACTACTCCGCGGAGCACCAGCAGTGGCTCTACGAGGCGCAGACGCTGCGTGAACAGATCACGTTGCTCGACAACCGCAGCGTCGAATCGACTGCCTTCGACGAGACGTCCGCACCGCTGCCGGGCGGTGCCCGAGTCGATGACGGCTCGAGCGTGCCGGCGTCGAGCGAGACGATTAGCGGTATCGACGGGATCGTCGACGGGATCGTCGACGAGATCGTCGACGAGAACGGTGCCGTGAAGGCTTCCTTCGTGCCTCCGGCCAAGACGGAATAGCGGGCGAAGACGGAGTAACGATTCAGCCTTCCTCGTCCGGAGATCGAGGTGGAGCAGCGACGAGACGCAGCTCCGCCTCGATCTCTTTGCCGGTCTCGATCAGCCGATCACGATCATCCTCCCCGCACGAGACGATCGGCTCCGCATACCGTCCCCGCAAATCCCCGAGGACGCGCATGTCGCGCCGTAGAGCCGCCCAGCGGAGCCCGGCCACGAACGCGATCACGAGCCCGAGGGCGGCGATCGCGATACACACGGCCGGGTTGTATCTCATCGCGGCGACGGCCGAAGAGACGCCCGCTCCGGCCGCGACGCCGAGCACGAGACAGATCGACGTCTGCACGCGCAGCCCGGCCATGAGCGCAGCGATCACGCGTCGCTCGACCAGCTCCACACCAGTGAGAAGGCGCACCTTGAGCGCCTCGACTTGATCGACGACCGAGAAGTCGAGATGGGCGACACCGAGGTAGCGCTCGTACTCCGGCGCCCAGAACGCGTCTCGCAGCTTCTGATTCTTGATCGGAGCGAGCTCCAGCGGAGGCAGGATCACTCCGGCGGGCTGTACGGGCTCCGTTGAGGGTCTGGATCCGTCTTCTGACATTCCTCTTTCGATCCGTTGTTCTCGAGAAATCCGGCGACGAGCGAAGTGAGGCTTGCCGCGGCTTTGATGGTCCGCTTGCGCACGTCGAGGAGACCTGGAATCGCCCACGGACGCAAGGCGAGCGCCAGGGCGAGTCGTAGGGCACGCGGTCGCCCAGTTTCGGTCACGAGCCGCGAAAAATCGAGTGGCAGGTCCATCTCGCTGTCGTCGACGACCGCCCGGGCGTAGAGCGCCGGGACGCCGGCCGATCGCGCTGCGCGCGCGATGCCGACGGATTCCATGTCGACGACGTCCGCCGACTCTCGCTCGCGTGCGTCGGCCTTGTCCGCCCGGGTCGTGAGAATCCGGCCGACCGTCGCCATGCGACCGCGACGCACGAGCTGCTGCACGTCGAGCTGCGTCGGAACGAGCTCGAGAAGCTCGGGGGCGCTCGCGAAGGCCTCCGGTCCGTCGCCTAACGGTGCGGCTGCCGCGACGAGCTCCTCGGCGACCAAGATGTCGCCCGCGAGGTGAACATCCCTGAGGCCGCCCGCGAAACCGACAGCTACCAATGCCTCGACCTCTTCGGCCTCGAGCAACGCGCGTGTACGCGCCTCCGCGCGCTCGGCGCCGATACCTGTCAAAAGCAGCGAGACTTCGACGCCGCTCGAACGTCCCGAGACGTAGTCGATGTCGGCCACGCGAATCGTCGTCGGCTCGCTCAGGAGCTTCGAGATGCCGCGAACCTCATCGGAGAGCGCCGCGACGATCGCGAGCTTGCCGATGGGCATGGCGGTCGGATCCTGGGGGCAGACTAGCTGAGGAATCCGAAGAGCGTACGAAATGCGCTCTTCTTCTCTGTCCCGGACGTCCCGTTTCCGTTCGACGAAAACCGATTCGTGTCCACGCCGTTCGACCCGTTCGACCCGTTCGACCCGTTCGACCCGTTCGACCCGTTCGACCCGCTGCGGCTGCCGTCGAGGAACCGCACATCGCCGAGACTCGTGTCGACGTACTCGTTCGCCGGGAAGTCGGCGAGGCGGTGATTGTGGATCGGCTCGGGCGGCGGGAAGCGCTGCTCGAGGTCGACGACGAAGCGCTCCTCGACCGACGACTTGCCGTCACGGATGTTTCGGTACATGCCCAGGGCGAAGAGCGGGAAGTAGAGCTGGTACATGTGGTACTTGAGGTAAAACACGCTCGGGAAACCAGTGCCGGTCCAGTAGTGGTCGTCCCAGTTCCCGTCCTCCTGCTGGCGGTCGAGGAGGTATCGCATGCCGCGCTGAACCTCGATCGAGTCGATCTCGCCAGCCGAAAGGAGACCCATGACGGCCCAAGCCGTCTGCGACGCCGTGCTCTCGCCTTTGCCGGCGAGCTTCGGATCGTCGTAGCTCTCGCAGGTCTCGCCCCAGCCACCGTCTTCGTTTTGGACTCGCTTGAGGAACGCCACAGCACTACGGACGTTAGGAGCGCTCGGGTCTTCCCCGACCTCCATCAGGCCCTTGAGCGCCTGCCACGTGCCGTAGATGTAGTTGACGCCCCAACGGCCGTACCACGAACCGTCCTCTTCCTGAGTTTCCTTGAGGTAGCGGATGCCCGCCGCGACCGCGCGACGCACGCGCGGGTGATCCTTGAGGCTCGGGAAGCGACCGAACATCTCGAGGACGCGACCGGTGATGTCCGCGCAGGCCGGATCGAGCATCGCGTTGTGGTCGGCGTACGGCACCTCGTTGAGGATCTCGCGCTTGACGTCGGCATCGAACGCGGCCCAGCCGCCACTCGTACACTGCAGG
>CAYZGY010000586.1:0-5512 GCA_964478085.1 uncultured Planctomycetia bacterium | reverse complement strand
GGCGATCGCACCTTCGGAGGTCGTCGCGTAGTGGTGCGCGACGAGCAGGATCACGAACCCGAGGCCGAAGGCGACGAGAGTGTGCGTGATCGTCGTCGCGATGCCGAGGACGAAGACCTCCTTCACGCGACCTTCCGTCCCGACGAGGTACGAGGCGAGCATCATGCTTCCGTGTCCCGGCGTGAACGCGTGACCGGCGCCCCACGCGACCGCCATGAGGAGAATGAGGATCGTCTCCCAGAAGCCGGCGCCCGATAGGTCGAGGAACGCTTGTGTCAGGCGGAGGGCGTCGCGTTGAACCGGCGGTGGAGCGTTCGCGTCGGACGACTCTTCGGCACCGCGCGTTCCCGTCTTGGCCTCGACCGGCGGCTTGGCGCCCAAGACCCTCGCGAACTCGAACCGCATCTTGAGCGTCTCGGTATTCTGCGCGACCCACTGATCACCGAAGCCGTCGAGCGCGATCTTCTGTTTCACTGGCTCGACGAACTCGGGGCTGAAGCGCAGCTGATCGGGCGCGTTGCCGTGGCCGCTGAAGGGCACGAGGTAGTCGGGCTTGTCGTCGACCTCTCCCTTCGTGACGATGTCGAGGATCTCGATCTCGTGCATCGTCTCGGGCTCGACCTCGCCGCCGGGCATCGGAAGGTCGCACGTGTAGTAGATCGTGAATGGAGCCGGAAAGATGCGACCGACGAGCTCCTCGTGCTCTGTCGCCTTGAGCTCGAGCGGCACGGGGACGCCGTCGATCTTGACCTGGACCGTCGGCCCCTTGTCCGAACCCTCGCGCAAGATCTTCTTCTTCCAGAGAACCTCGGCGTAGACGTCGGCCTCTTCTTTGTCGACAGACGAGTCGTCGTTGGCGTCCATGCGGATCATCTCCGCTTGCGCCCAGGTGCCGCGGTAGCCGATGTCGAGAACGAGCTGAACTCGGTCCTCGAAGAAGACGAGCTTCACTTGCGTGCCGACGAGGTCGGTCGGGATGTGTGCAAACGAAGTCCGCGAGCCCGCGAAAAGCACGAGACCGATCCACAGCCAGAACACGAGGCGACCCCGCGTGGAGAGAGGCGAGATCTGCGTGCTTCGATCGAGGATCATGCGGGACGTGAATGGGGTGCTGGTCGACGAGAATCCGGAATTATAGCCGCGCTCGGCGACGTGCCCAAGGTGCTATCGCACGCGCCGAAGCGGAGCGTACGACGCGACGAACTGCTTCTCGCCGGCATCGTCGAAGCGGACGGTGACGCGTCGTCGGCCACCGACTCCGGCTGCGCGCACGACCTCTCCCTCGCCGTAATCGTCGTGGTAGACGCGCGAGCCGGGCGGATAGGGATCTTCGTCGAGGTCGAGACCGAAATCGTCGTCGTCGAAGGAATCCGCCGAATCGTCGGGAGCCTCGTCGGCGAAGTCGTGATCGTCGCGGGACTCGCCGTCGAGCATCTCCCACAGGCTGCGCGGAGGACGCGACTGGCGGTGGAGGCTCTCTTCGGTCGCGGCGTCCATCTCGAGCTGCTCGAATCCTTCGCGACAGTCTTCGCCGGGTGGCGTCAGCTCCCGCAGAAATCGAGATGGCACGGAGCGCTGTGGCTGACCGAATCGCATGCGGATCGCCGTGTGGGCCAGGTAGAGCTTCTCCATCGCGCGCGTGATGCCGACGTAGAGCAGTCGTCGTTCTTCTTCGATGTTCGGATCGGTGTCGCTCGATCGGATGAGCGGCAGGATGCCGTCCTCCGCGCCGAGGAGCACGACGATCGGAAACTCGAGTCCCTTCGCCGAGTGGAGCGTCATCAGCGAGACGCGATCGTCTCTGCGCTCCCAGCGGTCGACGTCGCCGAGGAGTGACGTGAGCTCGAGGAAGCCACCGAGACCGCCGGCGCCTTCTTGTTCTTCGCCATCTAACTCTTCGGCAGAGTCTCCCTCGGTCGGAGGATGCGAGGCGTCGAACTCGGTCGCCGCGCCGAGAAGCTCGCCCAAGTTTTCCTTTCGATCGATCGCGTCTTCGGCGTGCGACTGATCCAGGTAGGCCTCGTACCCCGTGCGGTCGAGGATCGTTCTCAACAGGTCGCCGACCGGGCCGTCCTTGCACGCGCTGAGGTCTTCGTAGATCTCGCGGAATCCGTGGAGCGCCTTGCGCTGCCGCGTGTTGAACTCGTCGTTGAACTCGTCGTGAAGAAGGACGTCGAGCAAGCCGCGACGGTGCTTTTCGGCCACCTCCTGCAGCTTCTCGATCGTCCCCTTGCCGATGCCGCGCGGCGGTTGGTTGATCACGCGCTTGAGGCTCTCGCTGTCGCGCGGATTCGCGAGGATGCGCAGGTAGGAGAGGATGTCCTTCACCTCCTTGCGCAGGAAGAACTCGATGCCACCGACGATCGAGTAGGGCACGTTTGCGTAGATCAGCTCTTGCTCGATCGTGCGCGAGAGCGAGTTGAGGCGGTAGAAGACGGCGATGTCGCCGGCGTCGACGCCCGCGTCGAGAAACTCGCGGATCAATGCGGCGATGTCGCGAGCTTCCTCGTGCTCGTTCGCGAAGCGATAGACGCGAACGGGATCGCCCGCCGGTTTTTCGGTCCAGAGGTCCTTCGGCTTGCGATCGGTGTTGCGCGAGATCAGCGCGTTCGCCGTCGCGAGGACGTTCTTCGAGGAGCGGTAGTTCTGCTCGAGCTTGACGACCTTGGCGCCCGGATAGTCGCGCTCGAAGTTGAGGATGTTCGTGATGTCCGCCCCGCGCCAGTGGTAGATCGACTGATCGGGATCACCCGTGATGCAGAGGTTGCCGTACCGCGCCGCGAGGAGATTCGAGATTCGGTACTGCACCGCGTTCGTGTCCTGATACTCGTCGATGAGTACGTAGCGGAACTGATCGCGGTAGCGCTCGAGCACGTCGGGGTGCTCGCTCAGGAGCCGGACGAGCAGCAGAAGCAGGTCGTCGAAGTCGAGCAGGTTGCGCTCGCGCATCAGCTCCGTGTAGCGCAGGTAGAGCTGGCGCAGGACCTGTCCGTGGCGGAAGTCGGAGCCGAGCTGGCTGTCGTCGCCTTCGAGCGTGTTCTTGATCCGGCTGACCTCCGACAGCACCGTCGCCGGGTCCCAGAGAGAGGAGTCGATGCCCTCGGACTTCAGCAGGCCTTTGACGAGCGACTTGCAGTCGTCTCGATCGCAGATCGTAAACGAGGTGTCGTAGGGCTGAAGTCGGTAGATGTGACGCCGGAGCACACGCGCCGAGAGACTGTGAAACGTGCTGATCCACCCGCTCCGCAGGCCGCAGAGCCGTTCGGTGCGCTCGCGCATCTCCCCGGCGGCCTTGTTCGAGAAGGTGATCGCGAGGATCGATTCCGGCGAGACGCCCTGGCGGAGGAGGTAGGCGATTCGGTGCGTGATGACGCGCGTCTTGCCGCTTCCCGCGCCCGCGAGGATCAGCAGCGGGCCGTCGATGTGCGCCACGGCCTCGGCCTGCTGGGGATTGAGGCCTTCGAAGAGGTCGCGGGCGGAAGGTTCGTTGCGAGCGATCATGATCTCGGGAGGGACTGGAAGCCGCCGTCGCCTGACGGGACGCGCAGCCAAGATAGCGCTCCCCTCGCGGTTTCCCTAAGCACAAACTGGGAAATGCATAGCGACGTTCGGGAGGGTGCCGGACGAGTCTCGAAAAAGAGTTTCAGGAGCTTGAGCCCACGCGGTTGACACGCCCTCCTTCCGGCACTAACCTAACACGTTTTGCTCGCGGTCCGCGGATTCCGCAACCACCGTCGGCTTTTTTCCACGAAAGCCCCATATGGGCAGCCTCAAGAGCCCCCCCTCTTACGGAGAGAGAACTTGGAAGTAACCGAAACTGCTCAAGGGAACGATCTCAAGAACGTCGTACTCGAGATGGGCGCGGGCGACCTGTCCGCCAACTCCTTCTCGACCCTCGTCAGTGAAGTTTTCTCGGATAACGGATCAGGTCGGGACGAGCTTCAAGCGCTCGCGGCCAACTGGGACGCCGAAGTCGGCGGCGCGTTGAGCTCGAAGACGAACTCGGGCGTGCTCCTCGGCGTCGCGCAGTACCTCCTCGGCGACCTCAGCGCGGCCGTCGAGACCCTCTCGGAGCACAAGAGCTCCGAGTGGGCCCGCGTGTACCTCGTGAAGGCGCTCGCGCACCAGGGAAAGACCGGCCAGGCCCGCAAGGTGGCGGACGAGCTCTACAAGAAGGCTCCGGACCTCGCGGACGCGGCGTTTCTGGCTGCGGAAGCCCGGATCGCCGACGGCGACGCGGAAGCCGCCGACGAGATCCTCGGCGCGATCGAGGGCTCCCACGGCTCGTCGAGCGAGTACCTCTTCTGCCGCGGCCTCCAGCGCGCGAAGCAGGGCGAGTACTTCGAGGGCATCGATCTCCTGCGTCAGGCTGTCGCGGTCAACGGCACGAACTACGAGGCGCATTTCCGCCTCGGCTTCTACCTCGACCTCTACGGCTCGGGTGACGGTGACGAGGATCCGCTTCTGCACTACGAGAAGTGTCTCGAGGCGAAGCCCGTCCACTCGAACGCGGTGATCAACCTCGGGCTCCTCTACGAGGACCGTGAGCACTACCACGACGCGATCAAGTGCTTCGAGGCCGTTCTCGGCCACTACCCGACGCACCCGCGCGCCAAGCTCTTCCTCGGGGACGCTCGTGCCTGCACGAGCATGTTCTACGACAAGGAGCAGGAGAAGAAGGCGGATCGCCACTCGCAGGTGCTCAAGATCCCGGTCAGCGACTTCGAGCTCTCCGTCCGTAGTCGTAACAGCTTGCAGAAAATGAACATCGATACGCTCGGCGATCTCATCATGAAGACCGAGCAGGAGCTCCTCTCCTACAAGAACTTCGGAGAGACGTCTCTCCAGGAAATCAAGGAGATGCTCAACCAGAAGGGTCTGCGCCTCGGCCAGGGCCTCGAGGAGCAGAGCGGCGAGGCCCCGACGGGCCGCAACCCGCTCGAGGCGACGACGGCACCCGAGGTGCTCGATCGCACGATCGACGAGCTCGCTCTCTCGGTGCGAAGCCGCCGCTGCATGGATCGCCTCGCGGTCCGCACGCTGCGCGATTTGATCAACAAGACCGAGGTCGAGCTGATGTCCGCCAAGAACTTCGGCATGACGTCGCTCAACGAGATCAAGATGAAGCTCAAAGAGATGGGCCTGGGCCTGCGTTCTTAGGGGGCTTTCGGGAAGCCCCCGCTCGATCGGGGGCTCTGCTCGATCGATTCACCCCAACCAGCACAGTGATCTTGAAGCGCGGGGCTCGGTTTGACCGGGCTTACTGATCCTTGTACCACCACCTCCGCGGAACTCTCGTCGAGCTGGGATCACTCGACGCGGTCGTCGAGACGGGCGGCGTCGAGGCGGGCGGCGTCGGCTGGCAGCTGACGGTGCCCCTCTCGACGGCGGAGGCGCTCCGTGGGTCTCGTGGGCAGGAAGTCCTCGTCTACACGCACCTTCTCGTGCGTGAGGACGATCTGCGGCTCTTCGGCTTCGCCACGCTCGACGAGCGCGAGGCGTTCCGCCTCCT
>CAYZGY010000585.1:4479-5520 GCA_964478085.1 uncultured Planctomycetia bacterium | reverse complement strand
ACCAGATCATGACGCTGCTCCTCATCGCGATGTTCTTCGGCGGCGTGTACTACGCTCTGGTCATCACGAAGCTGCCCGATCAGCTCGCGCTCGCGGTGAAGAGCGAGACCTTCCAGCGAGACATCGTCAAGAAGGCGTGGCTGCCCTTCGTCGTCTACCTCGTCGGCGGAGCGAGCCAGATCCTCGGAGGGTTCCTGATCACGACGCGCGAGGGACGCGGCATGTACGTGATCGTGCTCCTCATCAGCACGCCTTTGATCTATGCACTCGGCGTGCTCTCAGGCGGCGCCCTCGTGGCCACCGCCTGCGTCATGGCGTTTTTCATGTTCGCCGTGCAACCGATCGAGAACACGCTTCTCGCGCGCTACTCGCCCCCGGCTCTGCGTGGAAGACTCTTCGGACTGAAATTCATCATCGTCTTCGGAGCCGGAATGGGAGGCGGTACGTGGCTCAGCGGCTGGGTCGTCGAGCGTTACGACTTGGCGGCAGTGTTCACCGCCGCCGCCATCGCTACTGCCGCTGCGCTCGTGGCAGCGATCGCCGCTTATCTGATTCGTTCGAAGAAGTGAGCTGGGCTCAGAGGAGGCACTCTTCTCCGACGAGACAGATACACGTCTTCTTGCCCTGCACCTCGAACTCGATCTTGCCTTCACGGGCGAGCCAGCCGACCGCAGCCGCGATCTCGTCGCTCTTGAAGCCCTTGATCTTCTTGAGAGCGGTCAGCGTACAGCGTGTCTCGGTCTCACTCAGGTATTCCCACACCGCACCTGCAGCCTCACCAATGCCTTGAACGTCCATCTTTGGATGCTCCTTTATCGACTTCTTTTCGGTTTCTTCTCTTCAGCGCACGGTGTGGATTATCAGCACCGGGCACGCGAATCACTCTATGAACTCGCTCGGCGTTGCGCCAGAAAAATTGTCGACAAGACGCCGCCCAGAGCAGTTTCGTGGATAATCGGCAAGTCCTCAGCAATACCTGTAACGAATCTCCAGGGCCCTCCCTCGAACAGACGATGAAGCCCCCCCAACCGCGCGCGATCC
>CAYZGY010000585.1:0-4469 GCA_964478085.1 uncultured Planctomycetia bacterium | reverse complement strand
ATTGCTGACGCCACGTCGTCGGACGAGTTCGACAGCTTCGTCATCGGCTTCAGCCGGCCGGCGAGCGAAGGCAAGGGCTCGCGACGCTCGGACGTCTACGATCGGGAGGCACACGAGGCGATCTACCGTCCGATCAAGATCGCCGTCGGCGAAGAGCTCGCCGAGCGTTGGCCCGAGCGACGCATCGACTTTCAGCATCCCGAGATTCGTATCGACGTTCGAGACGACGGCACGATCGATCTCGTTCGCGCGCCAATCTTCCTCGCGGGTCGCTATCGCAAGCTCTCGCGCGACATCCCGTCGAGTCGCTGGATCCATCACAGCTGCCGCGGGCGAGGCTGCGACAGCTGCGGTTGGACCGGGACTCTCTGTGGGCCGAGCGTCCAGGAGATCGTCTCGGAGCCCATCGTCGAGTGGACCGGCGCCGAGGAGACCTTCTTCCACGGTCTCGGTCGCGAAGACACCGACGCACGCATGCTCGGGGACGGCCGCCCCTTCGTGCTCGAGGTTCGTCGCCCACGAATACGCACGGTCGACCTCGAAGGCTGGGAGCGTGAGACGAACCGTCGCGCGGCGGGCCTCGCCGAGATCCTCCTGCCGGCGAAGGTCGATCGCCCCGAGGTCCGCCTTCTGAAGGAAGAGCCCGCCGACAAGACCTACCGCGCGTGGATCGAGCTGGAGGGGGATCCACCCGACGACGCCGAGGAACGAGTCGCCGCTCTTGCGGGCGTCGATGTGGCGCAGTACTCTCCCACTCGCGTCAAGCATCGCCGCGGCGACGACGTCGTGCGGCACAAGAAGATCTTCGAGTCGACGTGGCTCGGACGTCTCGGCGAGCTCTTCGTCTGGGAGGTTCGCGCGTCGTCCGGAGCGTACATCAAAGAGCTCGTCAGCTCCGACGACGGCCGCACACGTCCGTCGATCGCCGAATCGCTCGAGCGCCCCGCCCGGTGCCGATTTCTCGACGTCCTCGAGATCCACTGGGAGCCGCCCTGGGAAACTTGAGCATGGACCTCGTTCGACCGACCCTCTTGAGCTCGAAGCCGAACGCTCCCTGGGAGATTCAGCGGCGCGAAAAGCTCACGTATCCGCCCGAACGCGTCTGGAAGGCGCTCACCGAGCCCGCCGACCTGAAGCGATGGTTCTGCGACGAGGCGAGCATCGACGGACGAGTCGGCGGGTGTCTCGAGTTCTCGGGCAAGACGGTCTTTCGAACCGCAGACTCGACGACAGACTCGGCAGCGTCCTCGTGCGAGATTCTCGCCTTCGACCCGCCCCACGAGCTCGCGTTTCGATGGTCGATCGGCGGCGTCGATACGACGGTGCGCTACGACCTCGAGTCTCACCTCGAGCAGACGAACCTGACCGTCACCCAGAGCGGTGAGCGCTCACCGGACGAGACGATCGCGGCGGACGAGCCGAACTGGTGGTGGCTCGCGCTCTCGACTCTCCGAACCTACCTCGAAGACGGACGCGCCGACCTGCGCCTCGACTACGATCGACTCCTCGAGGACTCACCGCTGCGCTTCGAGGTCGAGGCGACGACGTTCCCCTGGGTCGTCTGGACGAAGCTCACCGACGCGAAGGAGCTCCGTCGCTGGTGGAACGCGGTCGCTGAGATCGAGCTCTCGAGTGGCGGCGCCTTCGAGTTCGCCGAGCTCGCCGACGCGGCTCCGCGCCCGACCCAGATCATCGAGGCCGTCGAAGGCGAACGACTCGTATACGGATGGGCATGGTCGTCGACCGACACGAGCGAGGTCTCCTGGGAGATCGAAGAGACGGACGAAGACACGCTCGTGCGCGTCCAAGACCACGGCACGCCGCCGTCACCAGCCGAACGATTGCGTCGTTGCATTCACTGGGCGAGTCGACTTCTCTACCTCGTGCAACTGAGCGAGAAGGGAACGTCCCCGCTCGAATACCAAGATCCCTTTCAACCGCAGCGACCGCCAGGATTCTGATCGCGCCATGAAAGCTCCGATCCCCATCGACGAGATACTGCGTTCGATCGAAGGCTTCTCGAGCCACCACGTACTCGTCGTCGGCGATTTCTTCGTCGACGAGTACGTCGAAGGCGAGATGGTCGAGATCTCGAAAGAAGGTCCGATCCCCGTCGTCCAGTTCCGCTCGAAGACTGCGACTCCCGGCGCCGCCGGCAACCTCGCGTCATCCATCCGAGCCCTCGGCGCCCGAGTCTCCATCGCCGGCGTCGTCGGGGACGACCCGAACGGAAAGCTGCTCCTCAACGCCCTGAAAGACCAAGGCATCGACACGAGCGGAGCGGTCATCGACGAGACCTTCGACACCCTCACCTACGGAAAGATCCGCGCCTGGGTCGAGAGCGCCCCCAGCCGCGAGATCTTACGCCTCGACGTCTTCCCCCGCGGCCCGTTGAGCGAAAAGACAGAGACACGAGTCCTCGAAGAGATTCGACGCCAAGCCTCCGACGTCGACGCCATCATCGTCCTCGATCAAATCGGACACCTGATCACGAAACGAATCCTCGACGAACTTCCCGAGATCGCGAAGAAACACGACGTCTACCTCCAAGGAAGCTCTCGCGATCATCTGAGGGACTTGCATGACTTCGACCTCGTCATCCCCAACGACCAAGAGACGATCGGAGCCGTCAGCGATCAGGTCGGAGAAAACGCATCGATCACCGAGCTCGGAGAAGCGCTCCTCAAGAGAGGAAACCACCGCGCCGCCTTGCTCACCCTCGGCCCGGAAGGCATGGCGGCCTTCGAGGCCGACCGAAATCCTGGAGACGACCCGACACGCCTCCCGACGGTGGCAGAAGACGTCGTCGACGTAACAGGCGCAGGAGATGCGGTCTCGTCGACGACCATCTTAGGCATGCTGTCGTCCTGGAACCTCAAAACCGCCGCCTGGTGTGCCAGCCACTCCGCCGCGATCGCCATCGCCCAAGTCGGAACCCACCACGTCAGCCGTGCAGAACTAGAGGAAGTGATACGCTCGCCATCCTGAGGCGCAATCGCCACCGTGACGCGCCCACTTCTTCTGGTTGGGGGGGAATTGTTCGCGCAACGCGCGATCAAGGGGGACTGCCCGACAGCCCCCAAACAACAAAGCCCCCAAACCACATCGCAAGAAAAGCCGAACTCCTTTTGGAGTTCGGCTTTTCTTGGCCACCAGTCTCTTCACTTCCCCGCCAGGGCGGCCTTGGTTTCGCTCGGCGCAGTTTCGTGCGACCGGGTTAGCCATTGGCTTGGGCGAACGGGAAGCGCCTACGCACCATCTATCGCATTTGATGAGTCGATCGCGGGTCCAGAGCGATCCGTCGACACCCTCCGGGAATCGTTGAACCCTTTCAGTTTGTCCTCGACTCGGATACCCAGGCTCCCAACGGGCCCGAGTAAGAGACACCGACCCGAGGGACGTTTCGCGACTCGAAAACCGATCGCTTCGTGCGCTGTCTCGAACGCGAGACACCATAGCGTTTCGCATTTTCGGATGTCAAGGCAGTTCTGAGAAGGCAGCACAAGACTTGGTGGATGTCCGCAGTTGACACCACGCAGGCTTGTGTGCTCGACGATTTCGCCCAGTGAAGATACGTTTGGATGTGAGACGCCTCCAAACGCTTCCATTCATCCTTATCGGCCTGTTGGCTCCCGTCGTCGCCAGCGCGAGTAGCGCGAAAGAGCTCGAGCGCGCACTCGACTCGGGGCGACGCGATGGCGGCTACGTTCTACTCGCGATCGTCGATCCAGAGTGCTCGCAGGAGGGGCGCGAAGCGCTCGCCGAACCGGGCAAGCTCGGGAAGATCACTCGCTACCGGCACATCGTCGCGCGCTCGAGCGAAAACCCGATGCTCTGCGTCCGATACGGAGCACGAACGCTACCACTCTTCGTCCTTCTCGACGGACGCGGCAACGAGCTCGCGCGCGCTGCGGGAGCCCGATCACCATCGGTCATCGTTCGCGCACTTCGCTCGCTCGCCGATAGCGCGACAGAGGTCGAACGGTATCGCGCACGACTCGAGAAGAACCCGAACGATGACGAGGCACGCGTCCGTCTCGCCGATCACCACTGGAAGCGCGAAGAGTTCGTACGCGCGGTCGAACACTATCGAGCGCTTCTCGCGAATAGCTCGAGCGATCGTGGCGTCGACCGAGAGTTCGTGGAGCAATCACGCGAACGTCTCGGGTCTCATCTCGTCCGAAAACGCCGCCTGAAGGAGGCGCTGGCGATCCTCGAAGCCGTTGACCAGGAGAAGACGAGCGAGCGCCACGGCGATTGGGTCGCTCTCCACTTGGGGCTCGTTCAATACCGCCTCGCCGACGAGATGAATGCGATCGACGTCCTGCAGGCACGCGTCGAGTCGCACCCGAACGGCCCTCTCGCCGATCGGATCCTCTTCACCCTCGCCCATATCGAGAGCGAGACGGGAAGGAAGCTCGACGCGCTCGAGCATCTCAACGAACTCGAGCAACGCTTCCCGAAGAGCC
>CAYZGY010000584.1:0-5532 GCA_964478085.1 uncultured Planctomycetia bacterium | reverse complement strand
AAGAGCACGAAAACGGTGGCAGTCTCCTCTGGTACGTCGTCCAATGGATCTCTCCAGCCGAGCGAAGAGTCTACCTGCACGGTCACGTCGCACCCGATTGGGGCGGACCATCGTCGAACATCCTCAAGCTCTCTGTCGAAGAACGCGGCGACGGCGCAGTGCTCGAGGTGTCGGACGCGCACTGTGGCTTCATCAGCGATGAGACGATCGCGAGTCTCGAGGCGGGCTGGAAGCAATTGTTCAGAGACGGACTGAAGTCGTTCGTCGAATCGTCATCCTGATCTTCCACCTTCCGATTTCGATCATGAAGCTCGCTCCACCGGTTCTCGTCGCCGCGTTCGCGTTCTCCGTCGTTACCGTCCACGCTGGTTCCTTCGAGAAGGAGCGCGCGGAGAACTGGCATCACTGGCGCGGTCCTGACGCGAACGGTGTCTCGACGACGGCGAAGCCTCCGCTCGAGTGGAGCGAGGAGAAGAACGTCCGCTGGAAGGTGAAGATCGAGGGGCAGGGCTGCTCGTCGCCGATCGTCTGGGGCGATCAGGTCTTCGTTCTCACGGCGATCAATACCGGCAAGATCGATCCGAAGCTACCGAAGCCCGAAGATCAGCCGAAGCGCGTCTTCGGCATCACGCATCCGAACACCGAGCACCGGTTCGTCGTCTTGGCGCTCGACCGTAAGACGGGCAAGACACGTTGGCGTCGTGTCGCGTCGAGCGGGATCCCGCACAACGGAACGCACAAGGACAACGACTTCGCCTCGGCCTCGCCGACGACGGATGGCGAGCGACTCTACTGCTGGTTCGGCTCGTCGGGTCTCTTCTGCTTCGACCTCGCGGGCAAGAAGCTCTGGGAGCGCGACCTCGGTAAGGTCTTCATGGGCGCGAGTCTCGGGGAGGGATGCTCGCCCGTCATTCATGACGGTAAGGTCATCATCAATCGTGACCAGGCGCAACAGTCGACGATCGAGGTGCTCGATGCGAAAACCGGTAAGGAGCTCTGGAAGATCCAGCGCGACGAGGGCAACGCCTGGGCGACACCACGAGTGCTCGAGCACAGCGGCAAGACACAGGTCATCACGACGGGGTCGAACAAGGTTCGCTCTTACGATCTGAGGAGCGGCAAGGTCATCTGGGAGTGCGCCGGTCTGACGGGAAACTGCATCCCGTGTCCCGTCGTCGAGGGCGATCTCGTCTTTTGCATGAGCGGCTACAAGGGATACTCGCTTCTCGCGCTGCCGCTCTGGGCGAAGGGTGACATCACCGACAGTCCCTTGATCAAGTGGACGCACAACCGAGGTACGCCTTATGTTCCGTCGCCGCTCCTCTACGACGGTTACCTCTACTTCAACCAGTCGAACACGTCGATCCTCTCGTGCCGCCGGGCGCAGACGGGAGACGTAGTCTTCGATCGGACGCGCATTCCCGGAATCGGCCAGATCTACGCGTCGCCCGTCGGCGCGAACGGCCGTGTCTACATTCCTGGGCGTCGTGGTACGACGGTCGTCCTCGAGCGCGGCAAGGAGTTCAAGGTGCTCGCGACGAACAAGCTCGACGACCCGATCGACGCCTCCCCGGCGCTCGCGGGCGACGCGATCTTCCTTCGCGGCAGTCAGTTTATGTACTGCATAGCGGCGGATTAGGGAGCCGAACGCCATAACGTCGCTGGATCGATCATCAAGACTCCATTAAGCTTGGTGTCGGGTTCCCAGCCCCCAGTCAACGCGACTCCCGGAGGTTCTCTTGCGACGTTTCGCGCTCATCGCCGCGCTCTTCGTTTCGTTCGCGGCAAGGCTCTCGGCCGGTGATCTCGTCATCAGCGAGTTCATGGCGGTCAACAGCTCGACTCTGCTCGATCAGTACAACGAGACCTCCGATTGGCTCGAGATCCATCACCAGGGATTCGGCACGATCGATCTCGAGGGCTACTATCTCACGGACGATCGCGGTGACTTGACCAAGTGGCGCTTCCCGGCCGTGTCGATCGACGGCGGGGGCTACCTGCTGATCTTCGCGTCGGGCAAGAATCAGACGGATCCTCTCGAGGAGCTCCACACGAATTTTCGGCTCGGCGGTACGGGGGACTATCTCGCGATCGTCGAGCCGGACGGAGCGACGATCGCGTTCGAATACGCGCCGAGCTACCCACGGCAACGTCCCGACATCTCGTACGGCGTCGGACAGGACATCGTCGTCGACGCGCTCGTTTCGAGCCGCAGCGATGGGAGCTACCTGATTCCCGACGACGATTCACTCGGCCGTACGTGGACCGGCGGCAACGAGCCCTTTGACGACTCGTCGTGGGGCACGGGCGAGCTCGGCATCGGCTACTCATCGGAAGAGCCCGGCCTCGCGGTGCGCGTCGCGTTCGGCGGCAGAGTCTGCAATCTCGATGCCGCGCTCGCGCTCGCGGCGTCGATCGACGGTGGGGCGCAGGCGCACTCCGAGCTCGCGACGTTCGTCGACTATTACAACTCGGGCGGATCGGGGCGCTTTTCGAACAACCTTCCATTTCCCGGCACGGAACTCGGCGTCGACGCCAACAACTACGTCGCGCTCGTCGAAGCGACCGTCGTGATTCCCTCTCCTGGCAATTGGAGCTTCGGCGTCAATTCGGACGACGGCTTCCGTCTCGACATCACGGGCAACGGCGTTTCGTTCCGATCGGAACACCCCTCACCGCGTGGCGCCGCCGACACGATCAACACCTTCAACTTTCCCAGTGCGGGCGACTACAGCATCCGCCTCGTCTTCTACGAGTGCGGCGGTGGATCGGCGCTCGAGCTCTTCGCGGCGCAAGGCGCGCACGGCAGCTTCAACGGTAACTTCCGCCTCGTCGGGGACGTCGACAATGGAGGGCTCGAAGCCTACTCCGACGCGGACGCCTTCGGTGGGCGGACGGGCTTCCGTGGCGCGATCCGAACCGACATCGACGATGAGATGCGTGGCCAGGCGACTTCGGCGTACGTACGCATCCCTTTCGAGGTCGCCGATCCCGCGGCGTTCGAGTCGCTGACTCTACGCATCAAGTACGACGACGGGTTCTACGCTTACCTCAACGGTGTCGAGATCGCTCGCCAGAATGTCCCAGCCGTCGCGGCGCACGACGTCACCGCGACGGTCGATCGTCCGCGCACCCAAGCGACGTCGTTCCAGCAGGTCGATGTCACGGCTCACGTCGGAGAGCTGCGCGCCGGGATGAACATCCTCGCGATTCACGGCGTCAACGAGAGCGCCGACAGCGACGATTTCGTCATCCAGGCCGAGCTCGCCGAGATCACCATCGAGGAGCTCGCGACCGGATTCTTCGAGACGGCAACGCCGGGAGCGGCGAACACGGACGACATCTTCCACTACGTAGCCGACACGACGTTTTCCGTCGATCGAGGCTTCTTCGAGGAGCCGTTCGCGGTCGAGATCACCACCGAGACGCCGAACGCCGAGATCCGCTACACGACCGATGGAACGATTCCGACTCTGGACATCGGCCACACTTACGAAAACCCGATCCATATTTCGGGCACGACGATTCTCCGCGCGATCGCCTATAAAGATGGGCTCGAGCCGACGAACGTCGACACGCAGACGTACCTCTTCGTCGACGAGGTTCTCCAGCAGACCGGGGCAGGTTTTCCGACCACGTGGAGGAGCGTGACGGCCGATTACGAGATGGACCCCGAGATCGTCAATCACCCCGTCTACTCGCAGACGATTCGCGACGATCTCAAGTCGATCCCGACCGTATCGATCGTCATGGACGAGGGAGATCTCTTCGACGAGAACCGTGGGATCTACTCGAACTCGGGCGGGTCGGGTATCGCGTGGGAGCGAGAGGGCTCTGTCGAGGTGATCGTTCCGGAGGGCTTCGACCTTCCTGGCGGCAATGACGGCATCCATGTCAACTGCGGCGTTCGCATGCACGGCGGCGCGGGTCGCGGCGCGAGCCACCTCAAGCACTCCTTTCGTCTGCTTTTCAAAGGGAAGTACGGCTACACGAAGCTCAACTTTCCGTTCTTTGCAAACTCGATTCAGCTTGACGGGGGCGAGGCGACCGACCAGTTCGACACCCTCGTCCTGCGCTCGGGATTCAACGACTCGTGGGTCTTCGGTGGTGGATCGAACCGTACCTATCTCAGTGACGAGTTCATTCGAGACTCACTCCTCGAGATGGCGCAACCGAACGGACACGGCACCTTTGTTCACCTCTACCTCAACGGGCTCTACTGGGGACTCTACAACGGTCTCGAGCGTCCGACGGCTCCGTTCGCCGCGACGTACCTGGGCGGGAGCAAGGCCGATTGGGATATCCTCAACTCGAGTGAGGTCATCGACGGAGCCAAGGACGCCTGGAACACGGCCCATCAGCTCGCGAGTGCGGGGCTCTCGACCCCCGAGGCCTACGAGGAAATTCAGGAGTGGGTCGACGTCGACAACTTGATCCACTACATGCTCGCGAACTTCTACGGCGGTAATGGTGACTGGGACGGTCACAACTGGTACTCGGGTCGCTTCCGAGCGCCGGGTGCAGGGTACAAGTTCTTCAGCTGGGACGCTGAGCGAACGCTCGAAGGTGTGACGGGATCCAATCGCACCGGGCTCGCCGGTGGTGACAAGCCGTCGGGCCTCTACGCGGCGTTGCGTCAGAACGCCGAGTTCAACGTGCGCTTCGGCGATATCGCCCACAAGCACTGCTTCAACAGCGGTGCCCTCACGCCGCAACGAACCGCCGAGCGCTTCCGTTTCCTCTCCGACTTCATCCACGGAGCGATGGTCGGTGAGTCGGCTCGCTGGGGAGACAAGGGCCGCGACGATCCGCACACTCGCGACGACGAGTGGTTGCGTGAGGTCAACCGCCTCTTCAACAGCTACTTCCCGCGTCGTACGGACGTGCTGATCGGATTCCTGCGTGGCGCCGGACTCTATCCCGAGGTCGAAGCGCCGAGCTTCAATCGTCACGGCGGTGAAATCGATCCGGGCTTCAACCTCGTGATGTTCGCGCCCCTCGGGATCATCTACTACACGACCGACGGATCCGATCCACGTTTGCCCGGTGGTGCGTTGAATCCGGATGCGCTCATCGCGAGATCCGGCTCGGGCTCGGCTCCGACCCAGACGCTACTCGGCTCCGAAGCGCCCGTTCGAGTGCTCGTTCCCGAGGGCGGCACGCTCGGTCTCGACTGGATCGAGCCGGACTTCGACGACGCGTTGTGGACTCTCGGCACGACGGGAGTCGGCTACGAGAACGGCAGCGGTTACCAGGACTTGATCAACGTCGACGTCGGGACGGAGATGTCGGGTGTCAACGGAAGCGTCTACCTGCGCATGGGATTCGAGGTCGATGACCCTGCCGACTTCGTGCTGATCACGCTGCGCATGAAGTACGACGATGGCTTCGTCGCGTACATCAACGGCCAGGAGGTCGCCGCGCGCAACGCACCGGGCGTGCGCGCGTGGAACTCGACCGCGTCGGGAAGCCACGGTGACGGCGAGGCCGTCGTCTTCGAGAACATCGAGCTCGCCGACGCTCCGGCCGACC
>CAYZGY010000583.1:0-5536 GCA_964478085.1 uncultured Planctomycetia bacterium | reverse complement strand
ACGGTGAGAACTCGGCCCAGGAGATCACTTGGTCGGCGGCGCTCCTCGGCCGAGCGGGTCCGGCGCGTTTCAAGGCGGTCCTGGAGGCGTTCGACACCATTCAGAGCGCGACCGTGGGGTTTGTTCGTGGCGGCGCCCAGAGCGTCGACTTCGAGGTGAAGATCGATCCGGTCGTTGCCGGTATCGGCGAGCTCGACGTCGTTTTCACGAACGCGGCGGGCGCGACGAAAAACGTCGAGAAGGCAATAGAGGCACGTCCAGCCGTCGACGAGATTCAGAAGATCGTCGTCAACGCCAATCACGGCAGCTTTGATCTGAGTCTCGTTGGAAGAACTCAAAGCGTCGATTGGAGCGACGACGCTACCGAGCTCGAGGACAGAGTCCGGCAAGCCGTCAACGAGCTGCTGGGCGACGGCAAGGCGGTCGCGACGGGTTACGAGTTCGTCGACGGTCAACACGTAATCACGCTGACGTTCTCGACTCCCGGTGGCGAGGACATCGACCTTCTCGCGCTCGATCGTGCTAACCTGGAGTGGAGAGCCCCTGCCAGCACGGCCATCGCTGTTGCGCAAGTCCGCTCGGGGGGCGCGCCGACGGCTGCGCAGCAGGTTGTCGACAGTCATCTGCTGAGAGGTGACTTCACACTCTCCTTCGGTGGGGTGTCGATCCGTAACCCGCTGGCTTGGAACGCCTCCGCGAACGACGTGGAGATCGAGTTGCGTACTCTCCAGTACGACGACGGGACGTCGCTGCAAGTACGGGTAGAAGGGATGGAGGGTGGGCCCTGGACGGTCAGGTTCGAGCCGGAGCGCCCGGTCCCGACGAGCGAGTTCCAGACCACGACGGTGACGCCGACGCAGACGATCCCCGGGTTCTCGGGAGTCGTTCAGAACATCACCGGAGTCACCTACGGTAGCGGCATCAACTTCCTTCGCGGCTCGAACGACGTGTTCGGGCTCCTCTACGAACGCGCACGTGGTAACGAGGCCGCATTCGAGGACGTGAACGCGCGTCGTCTTCTCGGCGCCGACACTTTCGAGATCGCCAAAGGGACTACGCTGCTCTCCGCTCTCAAGAAGAAGCTCCCAGGATTCAGTCCGAACTCGAGAATGGGGCAGCTTCTCGCGAAGATCGATTCGGGCGCGAACGCCAACGCCCTGACGAAGTGGGTGTCCAAGAACGCGGTCGACGCGGCCAAGACCTTCGCGGGTCTCGGATTCGCCGAGCTTCGCGAGGAGTTCCCGTTCCTGGCGGATCTCGACCTCGGTGGTCTGCTCAACGCTCCGTGGAACCCCGGCCTCCATTTCCTCTCCGGACTGACGGGGGGAGACACGTACAAGTTCGCGGGTACCTGGCTTGCGGCGGCGGTTCTCGAGATCCCAGACTTCACGGTGGGGTTGCCTCTCGAGTCTGGCTACGACACGCTCGACTTCTCGGGTGTTAGCGCCGACATGCGCTTCGACATCTACGAGATCACGACCGAGAACGCTTCCCGATTCGAGACCGAGATCGACAAACTGCAACGCGACGCGAACGGCAACTTTGAGAGACAGCCTCTCGCGGTCGGAACGAACTTCATCATCGCGCGCGACAACTCGCTCACGAAAGTCATTAACAGTCCGCTGATTTCGGAGCTCATCGAGCTCCTGAAGCCCTCATCGGATTTCGATGGCATAACGGGGAATGTCGAGTCGTTCCTCGGGAACATCGTCGTCGCGAACTCGATCGAGCACCTGATCGGTGGCGGCGGAGAGAACACGTTCGTCTTTCACGACGGCGCGAGCATCAAGGGAACGATCTCGGCGAAGGGTAAGGTGGTGCTCGATTACTCGGACTATGGAGCGATCGTTCCCGAGGTTCATGCGATTGACTTGGTCGATGCCGTCTCCGGTTCGTTCTCGCTCGACCTTCCCAACCCAGATGCTCCCGGGTCGTTCGTTCGCACCGGAAACATTCTTATCGTCGAGACACCGGCGGGAAGCGGAGTCGTCGATCGAAACCAGACCGCAGCGGCGATGGAGGTCGCGATCAATGCGGTGACCCCGTTCGATTCGGATCCAGTCAAGGTGGCTCCCGTACTTCAGACACCGGGCGAGTATCTCATCGAGTTCCCGGCCAGCGGAGACCTCACCGGAGAGGGAGCCATCGTCGGATTGACGGTGTTCGCATCGTCCAGTCTCTTGGACGCGAACGGCGCAGCCGTCGACAATCTGACGTCAGAAATACGTGAAGAGGGCGATGGAGTTCATGTCAACGCTGGCCGTCACGAGGAGATCCTCGTTCCGAAGGTCCACATTCCGCTGCTCGGCGACCTGCCGAGCATCCGTTGGAACTACGGCAGCGCCCAGGGGGTCTACGGGTATCGTGCCGGCGGTCTCGGCGCGCTTCTCGGCAACATCGATGCCGTCGGAGAACTCCAGGGCGAGTTCGCGGTCGCCTCGCTCGACGGGGTCACCGGATCGCCCGGCGACGATCAGCTGACCGGAAACCGCAACGCGAACACCTTCAATCTCCATCAGGGCGGATCGGACGTCGTCGATGGGAAGGAGGGTGTGGACACCGTCTCGTACCAGTACGCGACGGCCGGAGCGACCGTGGACCTGTGGATCCCGGCTGCAGGAGAGAAGCAGACCGGTCGACAGCTCCGCATCAACGACGACCTTCCCGCTCAGCCGACGATTCAGATCGTCGACCTGGCAAGGGCTACGGGGGGAACGTTTACGCTGGAGGTCGAGGAGCCCGTAGAGATCTTCGATGTCACGGTCGAGGGCGACGTCAACAAGTTGACGACCGATGCGATCACGCTCGATCGCTCGAATCCGACGGCGACCGCGGCCGACATCAAGGCCAAGCTCGAAGCGGCCACATCGACCGAGCACGACTTCCGCATCGGCGACGTGGATGTCGTGCCGGGCCCTCGCGAGAACACCTACGAAGTCACCTTCACCGGCTTGGGTGACACCAACGTTCCGGTGATGAGTGTAGGCGGCGCGAGTCTGACATTCCACGCCGACTACGACAACGCGTTTGGCCGGCAGCGGTCCTTCCTCGCCGGAGATTCCCTCAGTGGCTACGCCGTAGCGACGCACACATCGGTCGTCTCGCTGAGCGGGACGCCCGAGGACACGGAAACCTGGTCTCTCAGCCTCAGCGACATCTACGGCACGACGGATCGCGTTGACTACTCGGTCACAGGAACGATGACCACGGATGAGGTCGCGACAGAGCTCGCGGGTCTCGTGGGCGCCCTGAGCGCCTATGCAGCGCGAGCCGACGGCTCCGACATCATCATCGTCAACGTCGATCGGGCGCTGTTTGACGTCGTGTTCGATCCGGACGCCGGGCTTACTCCCTCGGCCAGTGGTCTCATCGGGGACGGCGCGGCTGCGGTGAGCAACTACCTGGCGCGGACAGTGTTCGTCGACCTCGCCGGCACTGCTGTCGACACCGAGGACTGGACGGTCGAGCTCTCCGAAAGTCGTGGCACGACGATGACCCACACAGCGGCGAGCACGACTCTCGCGGGCGTCGCCGAAGAACTGCGCGACGAGATCAACACGAATGCTGCTGCGGACTTCTTCGCGATGGTCGAAGGGGATCGGCTGATCGTTCAGCACCTCGCGGGGGACGGGTTCATCATCGAGGTCGCGGCTGGAGCGAGCGGTACGGCGAGCATCGCGACCGAGCTGGCTCCGGCGACTCCGGGCGAGCACGCCTCGCTGACGAGCGTCGAGAACATCGAAGGCTCGAACAGGCTCGAAGACTCGAATGGAGTCGTCACGCATACCGGAAACGACGTGCTCATCGGTCACGCTGGGAAGAACACCTTTGTCTTCCGGTCCGACTGGGGCCACGACATCGTCTACGGCAACGGGTCGGAGGACGTACTCGACTTCAGCAAACTTTCTCCGAGGTTGAACGACAAGCTGAAGACAGAAGTCTACGACGACTACACCATCGCGTATATCCACGACAACGGCGTTAAGGATACGGTCATCGCGATCGGCCAGTTCAAGATCTTCACGGGCACCGAGAGCAGCTTTCCGCTGAAGGCGACGGCGTTCTGGAAGGGAAAGCTCGCGCTTTCGCAGGTCACCGTGCCGAGCGCGGGCTCCGGAAGCTCGACGCCCGTGACGAATCTCGAAGAGGTGCGGGACGCGGCCATCGGGTTGTGGCGAGACGTGTTGCCCGCGGGTTCGTCTATTCTCGCGGGGCTCGAGGATGTTCCCGTCGAGATCGTCGATCTCTCGGATCGTGGCGATACGCTCCTGGCGCAGGGGACGGACGACAACGGCACGTTCAGAATCCTCCTCGACGACGACGCCGCGGGTCACGGCTGGAACACGAGCGTGACGAACGACCCGCTTCCGGCGAATGTCGATCTCATGACCGTGCTCGCGCACGAGTTCGGTCACGTGCTCGGTGTCGAGCACATCGACGACGGATCCGTTCCGATCATGAGCGACACGCTCGAGCCGGGTCAGCGCGTCTCGCCGGATGCCGCAGCGGCGAGCCTCGTCCTGTCGATCGACCGCAACCGCGTCGGCCACGGGCTCGATACCTTCTCTGCGTGGGCCGAGCAGATCGGCACGGATATCAGCGAGTACCTGGACAGTGCCGGCCAGTTGCCGTTCACGAGCTCCGATCAATCCCTCGGGTCGCTCCTCGGCCTCGGTGAGCTGCCGCAGCTGTTCAGCGACAGTATCGTCGACAAGACGAATTCGCTCGCGCGAGCTGTCATGGGGTACTTCAACGACCCGAGCGTCGCGACGCCCGACACGAAGTCCTTGCTCGACGACGTGAACAGCCGTCTCGACGGCCAGGGCGTCGAGCTCCTCGAGACTCCGACGAGCTCGCTTCGAGAGCTGGCGGTCTCGATCGACGTCTTCCGCGTCGACAAGACGATCGACCTCAGCCTCTCGAGTCTCTCACTGGACTCGCTCGAGAGTTTCGGTTTCCCCGCGGTCGATATCGGTCTCGAGATCGAGCAGTCGCACGGGCTCCGACTGACAGCGGACCTTACGATGCAGTTCGTCTTCGGTATCGAAGGCGACGGTTTCTACGTCGAGGAGCCGTCGCTCGGTACACGCGTCACGTTCGGTGACGAGCCGCTGACGATCGTCGAGAACGGCCGCGACGAGGCCACGGGAGCGGATCAGTTGGTCGTCCTCGGAGATCATCGTATCTCGACAACGGCGAACGTGCGCTTTCAGGAAGGCGACAGCCTCTACATCAACGGGACGCTCGACAATCTCGGCAAGTACACGGTCGATCGCGTCGACTACGAAGCGCGCGGCGATCTCGACGTCACGATTCTGACGCTCGCCGAGTCGCTTCCGAACCCGGACATCGTCGACGGTGTCGTTCGCAAGGCGTTCGATCTGTCGGTAAACCTCGGGCCGCTCGGTGTCGGCATCGAGGACGGTATGGTCTACTTCGATGCAGGGATCGAGATCGGAACGGACGGTCGTCTCACGCTCGGCGCCCTCGAGGCCGACACGGGCGAGAGTGGCGGCAGTCTCCTTGGTCGCCCGAG
>CAYZGY010000582.1:0-5539 GCA_964478085.1 uncultured Planctomycetia bacterium | reverse complement strand
CGAGCGCGGCGACTGCGCGCTCGGCGCCGATCAGACCGTCGAGCTCGAATCTGGAGACGTCCTCGATCGGTTCGAGGCGACCGACGCCGCGGGAACATCGCCAGCGGAAAGCGTGGTGTCGCTCGAAGTGCTCGACGGTCTCCCTGTACGCCGAGTCGTCTGCACACACGCAGCTCGCGGTGAGTAGAACGATGCTCGCTCCGAGGATCCCTTCTACGAGGCGAGGATTTCGTCTTCGTTGAGGAACTGTCGACCAGACGCTCATCCATTCGTTTATATCCCGGCGGGACAGTGAGCGGAAGAACGAAGGCGTATCGAAGGCCTATCGAAGGCCTATCGACAGCGCTCGAGAACGGCTCGCAGGTCATCGAGGATGATCGGCTTTGTCAGGTGATCGTCCATTCCGGCCTCGATACAGCGCTCGCGGTCTCCCTTCATGGCGTGCGCAGTCAGCGCGATGATGGGAATTCTCTCGTCTTTCCCTTCTCGGTCACGAATGCGACGGGTGGTTTCGAAACCATCGAGCAACGGCATCTGGCAATCCATCAAGACGACGTCGAATCCGCTCTTCTCTGAGAGGATATCGAGAACCTGAGCGCCGTTGGCCGCGGTCTCCACGACGCAGCCGAGCTTCTCGAGGATTCGAGTCGCCAGCAGGCGATTGACGTTGTTGTCCTCAGCGAGAAGAACTCGAATCGGCGCACCGTCCTCGACGCGTGCTCGTGTCAGTCCCAAGGCGGATCCCTTCAATCTCGCGCGCTCCTCGGGAGACTCCTCGGGAATCTCGACGCGGGTCGCGAATCGAAACACTGTCCCCTGTCCTTCTTCGCTCTCGACGACGAGCTCGCCGCCTCTGAGCTCCACGATGCGACGACAGATCGCCAAGCCGAGCCCCGTGCCGCCGTAGCGACGCGTCATCGAGCTGTCCGACTGTGCGAAGTCGTCGAAGATCTTCTCGAGACTTCCCGCCGCGATTCCGATTCCCGTGTCCTCGACGCTGATGTGAAGCGTCGCTTCACCCGCAGTCACGTCGGACGCGTCGAGCCGAATCGTGACGCATCCCTCGTGCGTAAACTTGACGGCGTTGCTCAGAAGATTCGTCAAAACCTGGCGCAGACGAATCGAGTCCGATACGACGTATCTCGGGACGTCTTCTCCCACGCAGACCTCGAACCTCAGATCCGCTTCCACCGCGCTTGGCGTGAAGAGATCTTTCACTTCGTCGATCAGACGTCGCAGATCGAACGGGATGGACTCGAGCTCGACGCGACCCGATTCGCTCTTCGAAAGATCGAGTATGTTGTTGAGGAGGGCGAGCATCTCGCGGTAGTCGTACGTGCCGACGGCCGTGTACGCGCCACCGGACTCGAGATCGCAAGCATCGATCATCTCGTCCACCACTTCAGGACCGATGCTCTCCTCGACGAAATCGATGAATTCTCGGCAGCCGATTCCCTTCATCGGCACCCCCACGCGAACGCGAATGATCCCTGCCTGACTCTTCTTTCGTCATTCGAGCGTTCGTCAGTGCATCCGAATTCGCCCGTAGCTCGAGCGAATGAGTCACGATGAAATAGGCGGCTCGCCAAATTGCGCTCGCGATCGCCGCTGACATTGGGTATCCCTCGAGTCGTCCCTCAATTTCAGAGCGAGCCCGAAACATGCAACTCGGCTTTGTAAGCGCCATACTTCCGGAACTTACCCTCGAACAAGTTTTCGCGACCGCTGCGGAGATCGGCTACGACTGCGTCGAGCTGATGTGTTGGCCAGTCGGGAAGGCAGAGCGGCGCTACGCCGGCGTCACCCATGTCGACGTCACCGAGCTCGACGACGCTGCCGCGACGAAGATTCGGGAGCTCTCGGCGACACACGGAGTCGAGATCAGCGGCCTCGGATATTATCCGAACCCGCTCGCGCCCGATCTCGAGGAAGCGGAGCTCGCCGTTGCGCACATTCGGCGCGTGATCGCGGCGACTTCCGCGCTCGGGCTGAATCAGATGAACACGTTCGTCGGACGCGACTGGACGCAATCGATCGACGCGAACTGGACTCGGTTCTGCGACACGTGGAAGCCGCTCGTCCGGTTCGCGGAAGATCATGGAGTGGGGATCGGAATCGAAAACTGCCCGATGCTCTTCACGAACGACGAGTGGCCCGGCGGCAAGAACCTCGCGACGAGCCCAACGATTTGGCGACGCATGTACGAGGAGATCCCGAGCGACCACTTCGGGCTCAATTACGATCCCTCGCACATGATCTGGCAGCAGATGGACTACCTCAAGCCGATGCGAGACTTCGCCGATCGGCTCTTCCACATCCACGCGAAGGACGTTCGCCTCGATCGGCACATCCTCGACGAGGTCGGGATCCTCGCGACGCCGAACGAGTATCACACCCCGAAGCTACCGGGTATGGGAGATGTCGACTGGGGCAACTTTTTCTCGACTCTCGGTGACACGGGATACAGCGGACCGGTCTGCGTCGAGGTCGAAGATCGCGCGTTCGAGGACACGCTCGAATCGCGCCGCGCCTCGCTCCAGCAGAGCTACACGTACCTGAGGAACTTCATTCCCCAGCGCACGAGTGGAGACGCGTGAGCTCGACGCCGACGCCAACTGCACCACCCCCACCGCCGCGGAATCTACTTTCGTGGCTTCGAGTCTTCGGACCCGGCGCGATCGTCGCGTCGCTGACGATCGGCACCGGCGAGCTCGTCTTCTCGACGCGCGGAGGGGCGATCTTCGGCTACGAGATCCTCTTTCTCTTCATCGTCATTTCACTTCTCAAGTGGGCGCTCGTCGTCAGCGCCGCACGCCACTTCATCCTCACGGGAGTTCATCCCTACCGGCGCATGCTCGACCTGCCGGGGCCGCGTGGCTGGCTTCCGATGGTGCTGTCGTTGATCGCGCTTGTCTGCGTTCCCATCTGGATCGCGTTTCTGCCGGGGATGCTCGGTAACTTCATCAGCTCGCTGACGGGGACCGATGCGAAGTCCGGGGGTTCGGCAGCACTTCAGTTCGTCTGGGGCGCGATCGTTCTGGCGGGACTGCTGACCCTCATCGCGACCACGGGCTACTCCGTCCTCGAACGCGTCCAGCTCGTTCTCGTGACCACGATGCTCGTGTGCGCCACCGTAGCTCTCGTTCTCCAAAACCCCGAATGGAGCGAGCTCCTGCGAGGGGCGTTCGTTCCACAGAAGCTGACCTATCCGAATTGGTTGGCAGGGAGTTACCCCGAGATCGCGAAGGACTCACCCTGGGTCGAGACGACGCGCTACGTCGGGATCATCGGCGGAGCGAGCTTCGATTACATGGCGTACTCGACCTGGCTTCGCGAAAAGCGCTGGGGGCGAGCGGGTGGCGAGCCCGCGACCGAGGCGGACCTCGCGGCGTCAGCGCAAGACCCGAACGATCTCGCGCGTCGCTGGACGAAAGCCGCGTCGGTCGACTGCGCGTTGAGCTTCCTCCTCGTCGTCGGGTTCAGTGCAGTTTTCGTCGCGTCGGGAGTCCTGCTCGGCCAGGAGCAAAAGGTCCCAGCCTCCGACGGCTTCCTGATCCATCAGGCGAACTTTCTCGCCGAGATCCATCCGTCTCTCTACTCGGTCTTCGTCGCCGGAGCGTTCCTGACCATCCTGGGCTCGATTTACGGCACGATCGAGGTCGGTTGTGCGATCTCGAAGGAGATGATCCACACCTGGCGTCCCGAGTTCGAATCAAGAAACCGCGTCAAGCTGCGTCGCTGGACCGTCGTGTGGTGCGCGCTCGGTGCGTTCTCCATCCTCACTTGGCAGGCCCTGCACCAGCTCGGATCGGAACCTGACGCGGGCAATCCGCCGCTCCTCCTCGCGATTCTCACGCCTGCAAACCTCTTCACAGGCGTTCTCGGCTGCGGGATCGTCTGCGCCGTGAACTGCTGGATGGATCGAAAGTTCCTGCCGCGCGAGCTTCGCATGGGGCGCGCCCTTTTGATTCTGAACCTCATCGCCGCGCCGATCTTTCTCGTCCTCGGCCTCAAGGGGTACTGGGAGCACTCGAGCCGCCTTTACGCTCTCACGAGCCTCGCCGTGCTCATCGTCGCAGGCGTCGGAATCGCGAGCGTCGTCGAAAGAAGAACTCGACGAGGAGACCGGGCAGGTTGAAAGAAGGACGAAACTCGGGAGACTACGAGGAAGTTCCCGCCAGCTGGGCCCTTCGAAGAAGGAGAAAGCCCTGAACGCTATCCGCTTATCGCACGTCACGAAGACGTACGGCTCGCACAAAGCGGTCGACGACCTATCGCTCGACGTGCCTCGAGGCTGCGTCTACGGATTCATCGGCCCGAACGGCTCGGGCAAGACGACGACGATCCGCATGATCTTGCACATCCTCCATCCGGATTCCGGCGAGATCGAGGTGCTCGGCGAAAACGCAACGCGCGCGTCGAACGATCGCATCGGCTACCTGCCGGAGGAGCGCGGCCTCTACAAGAAGATGCCGGTCAAGCGCCTGCTCGCGTACTACGCGAGCCTCAAGGGCATGAGCTCGAGCGACACGCGGGAAGCGATCGACAAGTGGCTCGAGCGTTTCGAGCTCGCCGACTGGAAGAACAAGAAGATCGAGACGCTCTCGAAGGGCATGTCGCAAAAGGTGCAGTTCATCGCCTGCATCATCTCGCAGCCCGAGCTGGTCATTCTCGACGAGCCGTTCTCGGGGCTCGACCCCGTCAACACCGAGGTGATTCGCCAAACGATCGTCGACCTCAAGAACAACGGGTCCACGGTGATCTTCTCGACGCACGACATGTCCGTCGCCGAGCAGATGTGCGACTCGATCTTCATGATCTTCCGCGGCAAGAAGGTCCTCGACGGCACGCTCGACCAGATTCAAGCCGAGTACGGCAGCGATACGGTACGACTCCGCGTGGCCGATCCGTCGGCGCTCGAGAGAGTTCCCGGGGTCGACAGCGTCCGCGATCTCGGGCGCTACCAGGAGCTGCGCGTTTCGGGAGACCCTCAGGCGGTCTTGCAGGACCTCGTCCCACGGACGTCCGTCGGGCTCTTCGAGATCACTCGCCCGTCCCTGCATGACATTTTTGTCCGCATCGCGGGTCCGGAAGCCGCGGAAGAGTCGAACCATGAGTAAGGTTTGGAGCGTCGCCCGAGCCGAATACCGCAACGCGGTGCAGTCGAAAGCGTTCATCATCGGTGTCATCCTGATGCCCGTCTTCATGTGCGGCGCGATGCTCGTCCAGGCGTTCATGAAGGACAAGGTCGACATCAAGGATCGCAAATTCGCGATCGTCGATCGAACGGGGCAGCTTGCCCAGACGCTCGTCGATAAGTCCGAAGAGCGCAACCAATGGATCTACGATCCGGAAGAGCCGGGGAAGCAGATCCAACCGAAGTTCGTCACGGAGGTCGTGAAGGCGGAGAAATCTCCGACAACGGCCCAGAAAGACGAGCTTCAGCTCGAGCTGTCGGATCGCGTTCGCAAGGGAGATCTCTTCGCATTCGTGATCATCGGCGCCGATACGATCGATCCCGAGAAGGCCGACGTCAAGG
>CAYZGY010000581.1:0-5544 GCA_964478085.1 uncultured Planctomycetia bacterium | reverse complement strand
ATCGAGCCACGCGGCGCGTCGCCGCGTCGTGACGACATCTCGACATCCGCCGACCTTCGGCATCTGAATCGTCCTCAGCATCCAGTTCCTGCACATCGTTGACCGCGTCCAGCGCATGAGAGCTCAGTAGTCGCACGTCATGCTACGTCGCGGCGGGAACGAACGCACGGTTTTCGTCTCGTCGTTCTCGTGGCACGTCTCGCAGCGTTCACCGAACGGCAGTCGCCGGTGTCGGACGGTCGAGCTGCGATGAACGCGATGACAGCTGAGGCAGGTGATCTCGGTATTGGCGCCCGTCAGGACGTCGACCGCATTCTCCGCGATGTGCCGGTCGAACGGGTGCTCGCTCTCCGAGAGCGCCGCGGCGAAGTCGAGCTCGTAGTCGAGGAGGAGATTGTCGCCGGCGACGAAATGGTTCGTGAAAGGACGTCCTGTGCTCGTCGATCGTCCGCCGCGCAGATGACATTGACCGCAGATCGAGATCTCTTCCCGTGGCGATGAGTGCGGCTTCTTCACCGCGAGATGGATCGGCGCCTTCTGGCGCGTGTGATCGAGCGAGACGTTTCCGTGGCACGAGAAGCAGTCGAGGGAGGGAGTCGTGAACGCCTTCGTCTTGCTGTCGACGCCGGCTGCGTGGCAGCCTGCGCAACGCTCGCCGAAGACCGCGTCGTCCCAGCTTGAATCTGTAGCGTGGTCGATCTTCTTCTTTCGAGCATTCCAGCTCGCGGACAGCACGCCGGCCGAGCCGTAGGCCTTACCGCGACGCAAGAAGCGTAGGCGTTCGTCGTGTCCGATGAGGAAGGCGATGTTTGCTGCGGCCTCCTTCGTCGCGCCGTGAGAACGAATGGCATCGAGAGCCGCACGGTCGCTCTCGTGGACACCGGCGTCGCGCATCGTCAGGACGTGTCGATCGCTCGACCAGCTCTGGAGCGCCTCGTCGCGATGGCAGAAGAGGCACTCGTCGCCCGTGACGAACGTCGGGAGCGGCTTGCCGACGTGATTCGATCCCCAGGCGGGAATCGGGTCGACCGCGACCGCAGCGGATTTCGGCTTGCGCTCGGAGGGAGCGCAGGCGAGTGCCAGAATCAGCGTCGAGGCTATCGTCAGAGGCGTCATTCGCATCGCGACCGCAGTGTGCCGCGACGAGCCGGAAAAAGAAAGAAGCGAAGAGCGCTGGAGAGGTCGTGGTCGGGTGGGTCGCTCTCTTCGCTCGGAGCCTCCGCAAGAATTCTGCTGGAGTCGATCGGCTACGACGAGGTGTCGACTTCGTTGGTTCATGCTCCCTCTTCGGTCGCACTCACCCTCGACGATATTCTGTGATATCGCCTCGTCGCGGCGTCTCGCGACACCTCGTCTCGCTCGATCATTGGTCCTGACGAAAAATTCTTGCGGAGGCTCCTCCTACGAGGAGAGGAAGGACTCGGTTATTTGATCGGCTGCGGCTCCGAAGCCGCACCGGTCGGAAGCACCTCGACGCTCAGCGGAGTCGTCCAATGCTTGAGCTCGTCGGTGTAGTAGAGGTAGCTGCGGCTCGCGGGTGCCGTGTACTTGCCCGGGACGGCCGCGACGAGGAAGAGGAAGCGCGAGATTTCCTTGCGCAGGTTCTCGACGCGCTCGCCGCACTCGAGGAGTGACCAGATGATGTAGCCGTTCGAGCACTCCGGATCGCTGATCCATGTGTGGAGCGCGCGGCGCTCGCGCTTGAAGTTACCCTTGCCGTCACGCGACGCGAGAAGCCACTTGCGTGTCCGCTCGATCATCTCGAGGTCGACTCGGTGGACCTTCGACATGTCGGTGAGCTCCATCAGCCCGTACGCGCTGAGAGCCTCGTGTCCCGGGTCCTGACCGAACCACTCGAAGCCCTTCTTCTTGCACTCGAAGCTGATGAGGCGCTTGTAGCCTTTCGCGAGGAGACTCGAGCTACCCTCGATGATCTTCGGGTCGACACCCGAGTGCGTCATGAAGTACTGCTGCGCCATCGTCAGAGGGTAGTTCGTCGAGCTCGTCTGCTCGAAGCAGCCGTGCGGCTCACGCATCAGGCGCTCGAGGGCTCGAGTCAGGCTCGCGAGAGGCGAGGTGAAGACCTGCGCGCTCGTGCGGACGCTTCCAGGAACGACGTCCGCGGCAATCTCGACCGTCCACGAAAACGGATTCTCCGAGTCGACCGCGATCTTCACTCCGCGGCTCGTCGATACGTTGACGACACCACCGGAGAGATCGCTCGTCGTACCGTTGACGAGTGAGAGCGGCAGGAGGATCCGGTCACCGACCGTCAGACCGTCACCTCGAGCGGGAGCTTCGGTTCCGCGTAGAACGGCTCGACCGAGTCGACGAGGGTGTCGCCAGAGCCGAGAGCTCCGCGGGCGTCGAAGGCGTCCGCGCGAACGCGGAAGCTCGTGATCGAGTCGCTCAAGTCGAAGGAGACCGTCGCCTTGCCCGTCGTCGCGTCCGTGCGGACGCCGGCATGTCAGAAGAGCGTCTCCGTGAAAGGGGAATCTTCGAATTCGCGTCGGAGGTACGCCGACATGGACTCGGTCGCGGCGGAAGGGTCCCCGGAGATTCGAATTTCGCGGGTTTTTTGTCGTTTGCGCGCGATCGCGGCCAGTTTCATCATCGACGAAGCCCACCACCGCCCGTCAGCTCAGAGCCTGGCGGGCTGAAGAGACTCCTTCTTCGAGAGGCGCTCCGATGACAATTCACAGCGCGAACGCGGACTCTCGCCCGATCACTGGCGAGGAGCTTTCGAAGATGGGAGAAATCGGCCCGTGCGAGCTCGTCGAAGGACGAATCGTACGCATGAGCCTTACTGGAAAGCCGCACGGGCGACGCGAGTTCGTCTTCGCCCGTACGATGGATCGATTCGTCGAGGCGAACGGTCTCGGAGAGGTCTCCGTCGGTGAAATCGGGATTTACACTGGACGAGACCCGGATACCGTTCGCGCCGCGGATGTCGTGTTTCTATCGAACGAGCGTCTTCGGGCGAGCCAAGGGCAGAGCTACCTCGAGGTGCCGCCCGACCTCGTCGTCGAGATTCTCTCGGCTAACGATCGACCGGGGGCACTCGCGAAGAAGATCGACGAGTACTCGAGCGCAGGCGTACGCTCCGTCTGGATTGCCGATCCAGACCGCGAAACGGTGGTTGTGCACGAGTCCGGGAGCGACCCGAAAACCTACGAGAGGGAAGACGAGCTGCCAGGTGGCGCCGTGCTTCCCGGGTTCTCGGTGCCGGTCGCGGAGCTCTTCGAGAGCACCTCCTGATCCGAGCCACGATCTCCTACGGAAAGAACGCCGGAACCTCCGTCACCCGCCTGCCTTCGATCATGTCGCGGACGTACTCGGTGACGCGATCGACCGTGCGGGCGATGAGCTCTTCGCCCTTCTCGGCAGTCGAGAGGGAGGGTTTCTGGTCCGCTTGGTCCTTCCACATGTCCGTGCGGACGTTCTCGGGGAACGCGGCGAGGCCGAAGGAGGTCTCGAACTCCTGAGCGTGTCCGGGCAGGTCGTCCGGAAGCGTCTGGCCTCCGTCGAGGAGCTCGGCATCATTCGCGTCGAGGACGTCCCAGTAGGAGAGGAAGTGGAGGTTGACTTGGAAGAGTCGCTGGTACTGGTCCCAGTTTCCGGAGATGGGCGCGATATTGCCGCCGTGGCCGTTGAGGACGAGGACGTTCTTGAAGCCGGCACGCACGACGCTGTCGACGAGGTCGTGGACGACCGCGAGAAAGGTCGCCGGGCGCAGCGAGAGCGTGCCGCGGTGAAGCATGTGGTGTTCGCTGACGCCCGTCATCACGCCCTCGGCCACGAGGACCTGTGGTCGCAGTCGTGCGGCGACGGCTTCGGCGATGTGGCAGGCACTTCGCCAGTCGTGCTCCATCGCCATGTGCTCGAGGTGCTGCTCGATGGCGGCGACGGGGATGATGCACGCGGCGAGCTCACCGCTGTCCATACGCTCTCGAAACTCACGGCGGGTGTGCTTGCGCAGAAGGGTTTCGGCTTCGCTCATCGGGAGATGCTTCTCTAATTTTTTTTCTGGGAGCTCTTTTCGGTGACCCAATCGATGGGGAACTTCGCGAACGAGATCTTTCCGTAGCCGTCGCGCTCGAAGAGGACGCCGACCTGCCCGTCGTGAAGAACGGTCATGCACGAGTACGCCGCGCTCTTCTCGTGGAGGAGTCTCGAGTGCGGCCAGGTCTCGCCGTCGTCCTCGTTGCGCTTGAAGACGAGGTCGATGTCACCCGCGTCACTGCGAGACGCGCGCCGAGCCTCGGCGAAAGCGAGCAGTGTTCCCTCCTTCGTCGTGATGATCGCGGGGATGCGGTACGTGTGTGCACCGCCCGTGCGACTTTCGAAGACATCGACGAGTTTCGGTGATTCCGAAGCACGAGCGCTCTCGGCGACGGGAGGCGACCAGAGAAGAAGCGCGAGGGTGACAATCTCGAGGCGGCGCATTCGGTTCCTGCTCGTTCAACGTGTGGGGTTCGAGGGACGAGCACCGATTGTGCCTCTTTCGCTGCGCCAAGTCGACGTTTCGGGCGCTTGCAATCGCCGTTCTCACCGCTACCTTGGGATCGTCGCAAGACGCACGGAGAACGGTTCCATGAAGCTCGTCATGTTCCCCACGGTCGACGACGAACGCGTCGAGAAGATCCGCGAAGCGGCCGGCGACATGGTCGTCGTCAATTGCCGCGACGAGGCGGGAGTGCTCGAGGAGATTCGTGACGCCGACGCGTTCTTCGGTAAGCTGACACCTCCGATGCTCGCGGCCGCCGAGCAGCTGCTTTGGGTTCAATCTCCGACGGCCAGCCTCGAGCACTACCTCTTTCCCGAGCTCGTCGAGCATCCCTGCGTGCTGTCGAACATGAAGGGGATCTTCTCCGACGTGATTGCGGATCACGTCTTCTCGTACATTCTGAACTTCGCGCGAAACCTGCACGTCTACTTGCGTCAACAGGGCGAGACGAAGTGGGCGCCGGTCGGTGGTGAGGCTGCGAGGACGTCGTTTGCGGTCGGGCCGGGCCAGACGAGCGAGATGGATCGTGCGCACATCCATCTGAGCGACTGCACGCTCGGTGTCGTCGGTTGCGGCGCGATCGGCGCGGAGGTCGGGCGTCGTGGAGCTGCCTTCGGCATGCGCGTGCTCGCGGTCGACCTCGTGCGCACGAACGCGCCGGATGGCGTCGACGAGCTCTGGCCGATCGATCGGCTCGATGATCTCCTCTCCGCGAGCGACTTTGTCGTCATCGCCGCACCGCATACGCCGTCGACCGAGGGGCTCTTCGACCGCGCGCGCATTCAGAAGATGCGCTCGAGCGCCTACCTGATCAACATCGGGCGCGGTGTGATCGCTCGACTCGAAGATCTCTGCGACGCGATCGAGGCGGCGGAGATCGCGGGAGCGGCACTCGACGTCTTCGAGATCGAGCCGTTACCACCCGAGCATCGGCTGTGGGCGTACCCGAACGTCCTCTTGACGCCGCACGTCGCCGCCTGTTCCGTCCGAGTGCCGGAACGACACCTCGCGGCCTTGCTCGACAACCACCCCACAAA
>CAYZGY010000580.1:0-5549 GCA_964478085.1 uncultured Planctomycetia bacterium | reverse complement strand
GTTGAGAAAGACAGGCGAAAGGCGCTCTGCGAAGCCTCTAGGAAGGGACGGAAGCCACCGTCGTCCGAACGCGCCCCGAGGCCGAGATCGAGCTCCCAGGAGCCAGAAAGAGCCACCCGAGCATCGTCGAAAACGATCGGGCCGGCCTCCTCACCGACGGTCGACGCGTCGAGGATCAGCGGCGCTTCGGCCCTGAAGTCGCCGCTGATGTCGAGGTCGTAGAAGATCTCAGAGTCGCTCGACTCCAGCAGGCTCGCGCTGCTGCCAGGCAGCTCATCGAGCGCTCGCAGGAGCGACTCGGGCGTCGCCAAGTCCTCCGGGCTGAGACTGCCGAAGAGACCGCGGAGCTCGTCGCTCGCAGCAGCAACCCCAGGCACCGCATCCCAGACGATCGGAAACTCCTGAGCGAGATGCGAGGTGGATTCCTCAAGTCGTTCGACCAAAGGCGCAACGCTATCGAGCGCCGCCTCCACTGCCAAAAGCGCGTTCGAGGACAGTCCATCGGCCGAAAGTAAAACCCTCGGCTCCAGGGCTTCGAGGTGGAAATCTTGTCTCGATAAACTCAGCGGCGCCCCCTGCAATCAGCGCGGCCAATCCCAAACACCCGGAAACTAGAAGACAGGATTAAAGTCTTCGAGCCGGCAGCGGGTCAAGCAAAACCCCGCAGCCAACCGCGCGCAGGCCCTCTCTCGGTCGCGACTGCGAGTGCCTTTCGGGATGAGCACGACTGGCGGCCTTCGCCCCATCCAACTTTGCCGCAGCAACGGAACCATGCCTTTGCGGATCGTCAGCGGAAGAGTCGTGAGCACATCGAAACACTACGCACTCACCCCCCTCCTCGACAATCTTCAAGCTGGTTCTCGTTGCTGCTGCAAGCGTCGCCGCAGAGGACGTACGGAGGACGGCGACGGCGATTCGTAGGGTTACTCGCAGTAAGGACTGACTGCGCAGTCGTCGTACCGTTGGCAACCGGTACCGAGAGCGGATGAAGGCCCTCCCGAGAAGAAGTACTCTATCGCGCCGATGGGGTCGGTGATATCCATGCGGTCGTCGCCGTTGAAGTCCATCGCCGCCGGACAATAAGGCCTGGCGCTGTCCGTAAACAGGAAGCTGAAGTGACAAAGGGCGTCGGACAGGTCGACAGCTCCGTCGCCGTTGCAATCGTACGTGACCCAACCCGACGCAACGATCGCCCCAAGCTCGCCGCCACCAGAGCCCTCATCGTCTTCATCGTCCTCATCGTCCTCATCGTCCTCATCGTCCTCATCGTCCTCATCGTCCTCATCGTCTTCAGCGTCCTTATTCCTAAGGGGCGCCTCGACACTTCCAAACGGTGAAGAAACGCTGATCATTGCACCCTCCAGGTCTCCAGGATCAGCGAAGAACTCGTCCTCTTCGCGCTCCCAATCACTTGTGCAGATGTTGATGGGCTCGCCGTTCTCGTCGAAGCGCGCCTGAATGATGGCCTGGGCAGCCAAAAAGGCCGCTTGAGCAGCGGCAGCGGCCTCGGCAGCACCGGCGAGGTCACCCTCTGCCTGGAGGCGGGCGGCTTCCGCTTGTAGGGCCTCGAATTCCCCCACGATTATTCCGGCCTCAATGATATCCTGTATAGAACTGATGCAGCTGAAGGTCCTTACCGCTTCCTCCGCGATCAAATTGCCCCCGGAACCAAAGATCCTGAAGACCGTCGACGCCCCCGGCGCGGCGACTAACTCGAACTCGACAGGAAAATCGGCACCTTGCGTCTGTAGTAATCCAAAGTTCAACGTAGCACTCTCCACGAGCCCCCCCGTCGCAGCAAGGACCTCATCCCCCTCACAGGTGACCACTCCGATACCCGTCCGGAGGAGATCTTCGTCCCAAATGCAAGGAAGGTTCTCGTCCTGCCCCTCCCCAAAGAAGTTTGCGAGGTTGACTCCGGCAAGCGCATCAAGTGCGCCAAAGACAAACATTGATCGGGGGTCGGAGTTAGAGATCGCGACGGAGGCCAGGTCGTCTCGGTCGAGCTCGCCGTCGGCGTTAACACGAATGTCGGCGCCGCAGTTGGTCTCGCCGTCTTCCCCCTCCAGACAACCTGTGACGTCGAAAATTGGGTCGAAGGCCGACAGTGGCTCCCTATATTCGCCAAGCTCGGCTTCGAAGCGCGATCTGTCGTCACCCCCCGCGAGCACAGGGAGGGCCAGGGCGAGTGGGAGCACCAGAGACAGCAGACAGGAAGTCAAGAAGGCCCACCGGTTTTTGCTTGTTTTCATCGTCCTTTCTCCTTCGTTTGTTTGAACATGTTCCGTGTGTGTATTGAGTGGCTGCTGTTTGGGACTGCCTCGCCCGCAATGGAGATATCGTTAACCGCTGCAGCGTGGTCGCCCGTCGACATTTCCCCACCCGTTTCAATAATCGTACAACACCCGGAACGTTAGCCAAGAAACGCCAAACGACCAAACACAAAACCACAGTAATAATCATTTCTTATTGACACGCGAATTGTATGTCCCTTGTTTGGTTTATCTTTCATATTATTTAAGGCCAATATAAAAGACGGCGGACTCCGCCCGTCGTGCGGACAAGAGCGTGCGATCCTCCTGCCGAGCGCCTGAGCGAAGAGGCGTTGCCGGAGGTGGCCTACGTGCAGCTCGTCTTCACCACCCCGACGAAGCTCGATCGGGTTCTGCCGTCAGTTCGCCAGGGCCGGGTGAGATGTGGATTCGATGTACACAACGGTGCACTTTGAGGGAGTTCGAGTGCGAAGATGGCGCGGCGCTCGAGAGGCCCGCGAGGGCTCGGGTGCTGGAGGGTGCTGGGGCGAGAGCTCCTGTCAATAGGTCTCGCAGGAGTCGAAGATGCTCGCCCTGAACGCATCGATCGAGGCCGCCAAGGCCGGAGACTCCGGGAGAGGATTCGCCGTTGTCGCCGCCAAGGTCCGAGAGCTGGCCGGCCAGTCCCAGAGGTCCACCGATCAGGTGAAGCAAATCCTCGAAAACATCCGTCTGGCGACCCACAAGGTGATCCTCGCGACGGAGGACGGCGGCAAGGGCGCGGAAGTCGGAGTGGAGCTCGCGGAGAGCACGGGAAAGTCGGTCGAACGATTGAAGCGGGTGATCGAGGACACGGCTTCCGGGAGCCTCGAGATCGAGGCCGCCGTGCGTCAGGAAGTCGTCGGCATCGAGCAGATCGCCGAAGCGCTGGATCAGATCAACAGCGTCACGCAGGGGTTCACCGCGTCGACGAAGCAGAACACCCAGGCGGCGGACCAGCTCGTAGAGATCGCCGGGCGACTGCGAGACAGCGTCGAAGCGTACCGGACCGCGTGACCGCGTGACAACGAGGCTCGGCCACGGACGCCGACCGGCTACTCACCCGTCCAGCTTGATCTCGAATCCTGCCCGGGTCAGAATATACGCAGTGTCCGGGTCTCGGCCAGGGTCGTTCGACAACGACCCAAGAACAAAATCGATGAGAGGATTCGGTGGCGATGGTTTATTCGTATCGAACGTGCGCACGACGGCTGCCTGTCTTGGCTGCGCTCGTCATGGTTCTGCTTCAGCCTGCGTACGCGGCCGAGAAGGTTCGCGTCTACTTCTGCGGGGACGATGATCCCGACGCGGAAATCGGCGAGGTCGTCCTGGAGACTTTCGACAGCCAGACCCCGCCAACCATGGACGCCGAAGGAAATGTCGTCGCCGACTCTCAGGGCGAGTTCGTCTCGCTCGTCGGCGCCGGCGGCCCGACCTACGTCGAAGGGCGCGACAGTGACTTCGCGATCGCCTTCGACGGAGTCGACGACAATCTGACCTCGAGCGCGTTCGATCCACGCAACTTCAGCACCTTCGCCGCGCTGAGTCAGGCCTGGGTGAAGCCGGACGCCGCGAGTCGCGGCAGGCGGCAGGCGGTGTGGAGTCTCGGCAACGATAACGGAGGCGTCGGCATCACCGAGGACGGCCACTGGGAGTTCATCGCGACGAGTATCGTGCCGGACACCGCGTCGGACGTCGAGGTCGAGTTCGACGAGTGGACCCACGTCGCGGTCCTGCGCGGCGGCAACGGCGCCACGCTGTTCGTCAACGGCGCGGCCGTCGCGGACGGGGACGGCTTCTGGAACGGCGTCGGCGGAGTGACCGTCGGCGATCGTTCGAGCGACAGCGCTCCGTTCCACGGCGTGATCGACGACTTCAACATCGCTGGATTCTCCGACCTCGCCTTCGACTCTTTGCGCGACGTCGACTTCTTCGGAGGCCAGTCGAGTGACGTCGTCGGCGACGTCGACCTCGACGGAGACGTCGACGCCAACGACTACGCGATTTGGTCGGACAACGTCGGCTTCGACAACGAGCTGGGCGGAGGCGATGGGCTGACGCTTCGCATGGGCGACCTCGATCAGAACGGCCGCATCGACTACTTCGACCTCGGCATCATCCTCGGTGCATCCAGAGAGCCGCTCGTGGCGAAACTCGACCCCTCGGGGGTCGTCGTCGCCGAGGACTTCTTCTACGCCGAGCCGGCCAAGGTGCTCGGGCCCGGCGGAGGTTTCGCCCTCCAGGACTACGGCGGCGGCCAGGGCGCGTGGGCCGATCGCTGGGTGTCGGTCGGCAACGGAATCATCACGGATTCGGAGTACGAGAGGCGCGAGCAGCGCTTCGCGGCGCTGACGACCACTGGCCTGAGCGCGAACTCGCTCGGCCGGGCGTTCGATCCCGGCGTCCTTCCCGTCGACGAGACGCTCTATTTCAGCTTCCGCGTCTCGACGCTCGAGGACCAGTCTCCGATCGGTCGTTTCGTTCTCAACTCGGCCGCCGAGGAGGACGCCGAGATCAGCGTCGGCATCGATCCCTTCTCGGGCTTCTCGGCGAAGCTCGGGCTCAACGCTCAGTTTCCCGTGAACGTGCCGGATCTGGCACCCGGTCGATTCCACCAGGTCGTCGGCAAGCTCGAGGTCAACGCGGTCGGCGACGCCGAGGTCTTGACGATCTGGGTGAACCCCGACGAGGAGGAGTCCGGAGAGAACGAGGTCTCGTCGGAAGCCGACGTTATCACCGGGCTCGACGCGCTCCTCGGTGGCTTGACCCTCGATCGCGGCACGTCGGGCGGCGGGATCATATTCTGGGACGACGTCGTCGTCGGAACGAGCTGGGATGCCGTGGCGACGATCGACATTCCACGCCTGGAGCTTCGTGTCGACCCGGAGACGGGCAACGCACGCCTGGTGAACGACACTTCCGTCGACTTCGATCTCCTGTTCTACGAGCTGTCGTCGGAGAGCGGCGCGCTCGACGCCGCCGGCTGGAACAGCCTGAGCGACCGGGGTGAAGCGGGCTGGGCAGAGAACAGCCCGACGGCCAATCTCCTGACGGAGTCGAGCTTCGAAGGCTCGACAGTCGTCGCGGCCGGCGCGACGCTCGACCTCGGCACCGCGTTCACACCGGGAGGCACTCAGGATCTCGTGGCGCGCTATGCGACGACCGGGTACCTGCTGAACGTGGCCCTGACGGACTCGGACGGCGACCGGGTCTTCGACCAGGACGACAACTGCGTCGCCGTACCGAACGCCGATCAGG
>CAYZGY010000579.1:1129-5555 GCA_964478085.1 uncultured Planctomycetia bacterium | reverse complement strand
GACTCGGACGCAGGCGCCGCGAGCGACTCGACGCGAAAGTTTTCGACCGGGAGACTCGGAGCGAGGCGAGCCGCGAGATCTCGGACCGAATCGACCGCGCGTTCGTCGACGTCACAGCCGAAGACCTCGTAACCCTCTCGAAGGAGATAGACGAGATTGCGCCCACCACCGCAACCCGCGTCGAAGACGCGCATGCCGGGCCGAACGCGACCACGCAGGAGCTGATCGAAGAGGTAGACGTCGATCGGCCCGAACGTCTCGGAGAGCTCGACCATGACTACTCGCCGCCGAGCGCCTTCTTCGCCGCGTCGCGAAGGGTCTGATCAGCCGACGCGTTCTGCTCGACCGAGCTCAAGAAGTCGGTGTAGGCGCCGGTCTCCGACGTGCCGAGGACCTGGAGAATGCGGGTCTTGACCGACGTCGAGACCTGCTGGTTGTCGTACGCACGACGCAGCGACGGAAAGAGTCGTTGGTCGGGATCACGCACCTGCATCGCGGTCGAGACGACGAGATCGGAGGTCACATCACCGCCGGCTCCGGCGAGCACGGAATCGAAGGAGGAGTAGGCCTCCTCTCGGCCGAGATTGGCGAGTCCGTACCACGCGTTGACACGGACGCCGGCGTCTCGCTTCTCCGTCGAGACGATACGCGCGAGCGAGTCGCCCGCCTCCTCGGAGCCGAGGAACGCGAGCGCGTGGGAAGACATGCGCCGGACCATGAAGTTGTCGTCCTCGAGCGCGGCCTTCTCGAGCGGCTCGACGAGGCGGGCGTCCTTGAGGTTCTCGGCGAGCGCCGCGGCGAGGAAACGGTGACCGCCGTCCTCGGACGCGAAGGCCTCGGCAACGATCGCGATACCGTCCTCACCGAGGGCGTCGAGCTGCTCGACGAGGTCCTGGAGCTTCGAGCTCTGAAGGGCCATCGCGCCGCGCGAGCTCAGCTTGGCGAAGAGCTCGCGAGATGCCTCGATCTTCGCCTCTCTCGTCGATTCTTCGCCCGAGGTCTTCTCCGCAGCCGTCGCCGATCCGGCGGCAGCCGCGAGCTTCGCGTTCTCGTTCTCGAGGTTCTGAACGCGAGAGACGAGCGTGTCGATCTTCTTGACAGCCGACTCTTGTGTCTTTTCGAGAGCCTGCTGCGCGTCGCGGAGGTCCTTTTCGAGCTCCGCGACCTTTTCCGGAAGCGCGACGACCTTCGGAGGCACGCCCGCGTCGACCTCGGCGTACTCACCTGGGCCGACCTTCGTCGAACCGGACGAGTTCATCACTGTCACGGTTCCGATACTCACGAACACACTGACCGCCGCAGCTACGGGAACGGTCTTGAGGGCACTACTCATCGTTTCATCATCCTTTCGTTTCGGGAGAGACGCGATCGCAGAGCCGCGAACGCGAACGGCGACGAGGGCGTCGCGAAGGTCGATGCGGGCGACCGGCTCGACCGCGTGGTTCACAGGTCGACCAGACTTTTGGCGAATCGTCAGCCGCAGATCGGTCGCGCCGACACGCGCGTCGATCCAGCCGTCGTGGAGCTCGACGTGGTCGAGCGAGACCACCTCGAAGCTCGAACCCGACCGCGCTGTCAGGGCGGATTCGGATCCGAGGGCGATCGTCAAAGGCGCGGGATCCGAACGTTCGTACGGGCCGATCACCGAGTCACTCGAGGGAGGTTTCGACAGAATGAGAACGACGAGCCAGCTCGCGGCGAGAGACACGAGCACGCTCGTCCAAAGCCGGAACCGACCGGAGTCGTCGTTCGAAGACCTCAGGTCGGCGTCAGTCGACCCGTTGGAGCTGAACTCGGAAATCGCGATCTCGGGGGCCTCGAAGCCCGGCAGTCCGTAGAGCGAAGCCTCGAGCTCGGCGACGTCCGCGAGCGAAGCGCGACAGCTCTCGCAAGCATCGCGATGCGCTCGCAACTCGTCGAACGCCTCACGATCGATCGACCCGTCGCCCCCTTCCCCGCGAACCGACTCTCTCCCCGACTCGACGTCGAGCAGGAGGTCGCGAAGCCCCAAGAATGTTTCACAGTCGATGCGGCTCATTCGACCTGACCTTTCAAACTCTGGCCGAGCGCCTTGCGCGCCTCGAAGAGCAAGATCGAGACCGCGTTCGGGGTCGCCTTGAGGATGTCCCCGATCTCGCGGCAAGACAGGCCTTCCTGGTAACGCAGGAGAACGGCCCAACGCTGCCGCTCGGGCAGCGCGGCGACCGCAGCTTCGATCGCCGCGAGACGCTCGGCTTCCACACCGCGCGCCTCCGGACCGGGATCTTCGCTCTCCGGCTCGCTCGACAGCGGTCGCCAGGCACTCGACTCGAGTTGCCGCCGTCGAAAGAGGTTCTTCAAGCGATTCTGACCGATGCGAAAGACCCACGCGCGGAACGACCGCGAGGAATCGAAGCGATCCCGGTGGCGCCAAGCCTCGGTCAAGGTGTCCTGGAGAAGATCACGAGCCGCGTGAGCGTCGCCGAGCGCTCGACGAAACAGCGAGTACAGAGAGTCGGCCTCGAATCGAGCGAAATGCTCGAAACGCTCCGAGGTCGGCGCCCTGGCGCCAGCTGGGTCGCTCGTTTGCGCGTTCATGTCCTTCGTGATGGTCTACACGCAAGCCCGAGTGATGTTTGGGAGAATCTCGAATTTTCCCGTGACGGATCGATCCCGTTGGCGCCCTACGAGGTCGGGAGAGGACCAAGATCGACCGGGGCCACGTGTCGCTCGAGGGGCTCGACAGAACGTGTCGTCCCGTAGGTGGGCCGCGTGTCGTCTCCCACGCCAACAAGACTCGCAGAGAGGATATCCGATGATCCAGCAGACCGTCGCGGTCGATTCGAAGGATTCGACTGCGCGTACGCCGCGGGACTCTACGACTATCTCCAGGAAAAGACGGCGATGCGCCTGACGCGAAAGCTGTTCGACGTGGTCAAGAGCGGTGGCCACGTCCTCGTCGCGAACTTCGTCCCCGACATTCTCGACGTCGGCTTCATGGAGAGTTACATGGGGTGGAAGCTCATCTACCGCGACCGCAAAGATCTGCTGGGAGTAGCCGGCGAGATCGATCTGAACGAAGTCGATGACTTCCGTCTCTACACGGAGGCGACGGGCTCGATCCTCTTCCTCGAGATCGTCAAGCGTTGAGGCGGAGGTCGAAGCGTGCTCCCCACGGAAGTCTCCGCGATCGGCAAGCGTTCCAAGGTCAAGGGGCTGGCGATCTTCGTTGTCGACGTCACGATTTACGCCAGCCTCCTGGTCGCGGGAGCTCGACGAAGCGGAGCAGCATCTCGTCGAGGAGATGCGCGAGCTAGATGCGCGAGCTCTGCGATGATCTCGGCTTTCATCCCGTTGATCAGCTCCTGCATCTTCGCTTGCAGCGCTTGCATGCGCTCGGTCTTGAGGCTCTCGCCTTTCTTCTCGATGTCGGCGAGCTCCTTCTTCTTCGCGTCATGATCGGGCGACCCGGGCGTCAAGAGGGCGAGCTCCCGCGCGATGATCAACGCCTCGGCTTTGAGCTTCTGAAGATCGGACTGCGCCGCCACGAACTTCTTCTTCAGGTCCCGCTCGGCATCGCCCTTCTTCGCGTAACCCTCGAAGACGGCGCTGAGATCGACGACCGCGACCTTCGCCGTCGGCGCCGTCTCGACTTCCTGAGCCTTCTTCTCTTCGTCGTCCTTGTCGTCCGCGTCGGGGGATGCTTCGACGAAGAGCCGTGGCAATGCGATCGAAAGACACAGAACGGAAACCGAAAACGCCAAGAGAGAAGATGACTTCATGCGACCTCCGAGGGACTGAGCCTGCACCGGCGCGCGATTCGTCGCGACTCGTACCATTCTTGCCGATCCGACAGGCCGCAGCCAATGCCTTCCGCGACCTCACGAAGCTATGCGTCGGCGCGACGAACGGATAGACTCGGAAGCATCATGAATCGACTCACTGACGACCGAATCTGCCCGCTCGTTTTCCTCCCCGCCATCGCGATCTTTCTCGCGGTGGCGACGACCTCCGTCGCTGCGAACGAGCGACCCAACTTCATCGTCCTTCTCGTCGATGATCTCGGTTACCACGATCTCGGCTGCTACGGCAGCTCGTTCTACGAGACGCCGAACCTCGATCGGTTCTCGAGCTCCGCGCTGCGATTTACGAACGGCTACGCGGCCCATCCGGTCTGCTCGCCGACGCGGGCAGCGATCATGTCCGGGAAGAACCCGGCACGCGTTCGCATCACGGACTGGATTCCGGGGCAGAATCCGAAGAACCGAAAGCTCATCACGCCGAACGATCGTCACGAGCTCCCGCTCGAAGAGGTCACCATCGCCGAACGAATGCGAGACGCGGGCTATCGGACCTTCTACGCGGGGAAGTGGCACCTCGGCTCGAACGGACACTTCCCCGAGGACCAAGGCTTCGAGATCAATCGCGGTGGCCACCACCGAGGATC
>CAYZGY010000579.1:0-1119 GCA_964478085.1 uncultured Planctomycetia bacterium | reverse complement strand
ACCGCCCGGCGGATACTACTCTCCGTACAAGAACCCGAAGCTCGAGGACGGACCGAAAGGTGAGTACCTGACCGACCGATTGACCGACGAGACGATCCGCTTCATCGAAACGAAGAGCGACAAGCCGTTTTTCGCGTACCTTTCGTTCTACACCGTTCACACGCCGATTCAGGCGGCCAAGCCGTACATCGCGCACTTCGAGGCGAAAGCGAAGAAGCTACCGCCTCTCGCAGCGAAAGACCCACGTGCGCAGAAACGGGAGCACGACGGCTGGACCAAGCAACGACAGGACAACGCCGCCTACGCGTCGATGATCCGAGCCCTCGACGAGAACGTCGGTCGGCTTCTACGTCGACTCGACAAGCTCGACGCGGCGAAGAATACCGTCGTCGTGTTCACGTCGGACAACGGCGGACGAGCGACGCTCCACCGACCGGGTCACCCCACCTCGAATCTGCCGCTCCGCGCCGGAAAAGGCTGGTGCTACGAGGGCGGAATCCGTGTGCCGTTCCTCGTGCGCGCGCCGGGTCTCACGAAGGCCGGCTCGACGTCCGACGTACCGATTCAGAGCGCTGACCTCTACCCGACGATTCTCTCTCTCGCAGGACTGCCACTCGATCCGAAGCAACACGCCGACGGTGTCGACCTTGCCCCCGTCTTGCGCGGAAAGGCATCACTCGACCGTCCCTTCATCGTCTGGCACTACCCGCACTACCACGGCAGCGCCTGGACTCCTGGCTCCGCGATCCGCGCCGGCAAGTGGAAGCTCATCGAGTTCTGGGACAAGGAGAAGGTCGAGCTTTACGACCTCGAGAAGGACGTCGGAGAGCGGAACGACCTCTCGAAGACGGAACCCGAGCGAACCGCTAGGCTGCGGGCGACCCTGAGGGAGTTCCTCGCGAGCGTCGATGCACAGATGCCGAAGCGAAATCCCGATCCGAAGGCCGGCACGAAGAAGCCGAAGCGGGAACGGAAGGGAAAGCGCAACCGACGCTGAGCTGGAGCGCCCGACGGCGCCCTCCCCTCCGATTCTCGTCTACGTGAGCAGCTCGAAGCGGCCCTTCTCGATCACGTCGACGACGCGAGTCGTCTTTCGACCCGTTCGATGATCGACCGCAC
>CAYZGY010000578.1:0-5557 GCA_964478085.1 uncultured Planctomycetia bacterium | reverse complement strand
GTGTTGCGAGACGTAGAGCCTCCGAGAAGCGGCCTGGTGGCGGCCGGATAACGATTGGGGATCTCGCCGCCGAGATCGAACGACCCGGACTCGCGCTTCTTGGGCTCGAGAATCTCGCCGCTGATCTGACGAATCGCCCACGCCGCTTCGGATTCGGTCGGTGCGTCCTCCCAGAGCTTTCGAAGTCCCACGAGCGCAGGACTCGCTTCCGGGCCGATGCTTCCGAGCGCGCCCGCAGCGCTGATGCGGACGTAGAGGTTCGTGTCGCCGAGAGCCTGCACGAGCGCAGGCACCGCGTGCGCGGCGCCAGGACCGATGGCAGCCATCGCATCGGCTGCCGCACGACGCATCGACGGTTCCTCGTCCTTGAGCGCACGAACGAGCTCACCAAGCGCTCCCTTCGAAGGCGGACCGATCGTCGCGAGCGCGCCCGCAGCCATCACGCGAACGGGTCGAATCGCATGCGAAAGGGCCTTCGCGAGATGCGGAACGGCCGGCGCCGACTTCGGACCGATGATCGCGAGTGCGCGCGCCGCCTCCATCGCGACGGCCGCACTTTCGTCGTAGAGCATCTTCGTGACGTGGGGAATCGCGTCGCTCGCGTCTTCACTCAGATTGCGAAGAATAGAGACGCCGAAGTAACGTGTCCACGGATCCGCGTCGGCGAGCAACTCGACCGCGAACGGAACAGCAGCCGTCCCCGCCCGCGACACGATCCGAACACAAGTCTTTCGAACCGGATCGTCGCCGGCGCGATTGCGGATGAGGTAGACGAGCGTCGGAATCGCGTCCTTTCCACCTGCCAGAAGATCGGCACGCGCTTTCGAACGAACCGGCCGTTCGCGCGAAGTCAGATCGAAAGCCCAGACCGCCGGACTCTTTCCCTGGAACTTCGGACCGATCGCGGCACGAGCCGAGGCGGCGGCATTCGCAGCATTCGCGGGAGTCGCAGCATTCGCGGGAATCGCAGCATTCGCGGGAGTCGCAGCATTCGCGGGAGTCGCAGCATTCGCAGTATTCGCCGCGGCCGTCCCCGCCACGTCCGATCCAGCCGGTGCGTCTCGGAAAAACGACAGAGCGACCGGAACGGCGATGACGAGTCCGAGGGCACCGAGGCCTGCGAAGAGTTTCGACCTACACGTCATGGCGATAGGGTATTCGTCGCGCGATCGGGTCGCACGAACTTCGAGAGGAGTCCGCCTCAGTTGCGGTAGTCGTTACAAATCGCTGAGGAACGAAGAACATCGCGACACGAGTCACGAAACGCCCCCCCCGACGTATCCCGTCGGCGAGCCGTACCTCGAAGCCGAGCCAGGGAGCGCTTCCTTCCGTAGGCTCTGGATCGCGGGCGCCGTGCTCGTCCAAGTCCGTCTCCTGTGCAACCTCTTCGACGGCATGGCCGCCGTCCTACAGGGACAGACGTCGGCGGTCGGCGAGATGTACAACGAAATTCCAGATCGTGTCTCCGACGCCGCGATTTTCATCGGCCTCGGCTATGCGAGCTGCGGCGACGGCACCGGGACTGTTCCCGAACTCGGCTACGTAGCGGCGCTTGTGGCTATCTTCGCCGCCTACGTGCGAGCGGTCGGCAAGGCCGGGGGAGCGCCGAACGATTTCTGCGGCCCCTTCGCAAAACCCCAACGCATGGCGATCGTCACGCTCTTCGCGATCTACATCGCCGCGTCCCCGACGAGCTGGCGCTCGGAGTTCGGCGACGTGCGGATTCTCTTGATCGTCGTCATCGCAGGAACGTCTCTCACGACCCTACGGCGCCTCGGACGGATCGCGGCGAAACTGCGCGCCGACCCACCCGGTCCTACCGAGTAGCACGACTACGAGATGAGCCGCTCCGCGATCTCGACGTAGCGGTCGATCGCGATGTCCATGTCCGACTTGCGGATCTTCTCGCCGTCGGTGTGAGCATCGAGTATCGACCCCGGACCGCAAAGGAGCGGACGGCCGATGTCGGCGAGTGATGGAAGATCCGTTCCGTACGAGACGATCGTCTCGTCGATGTGCTCGAGCCCTTCGATGCGCTCGAGCTTCGGGCTGAGCATGCGGAGGTAGACGTCGAACTCGACGCGCCGGTCGAGCTCTCCCGTCTCGGGATCAGTGAAGCACTCGAAGAAGTTCTTTTCGACAACGTCGATATCGTCGACGACGCGAATCATCACCGACGCCTTCGCCGACGGCGCCATGACGTTGTGTGCGACGCCGCCTTCGATCTCTCCGACGTTGACCGTCGCCGGACCGAGAATGTCGCTGTGTCCAAAGTCCGCCTCGAGAACCTTGCTCAAGTAGCCGACGAGCCGATGCACGGCGCTGTCACCCTCCTCGGGATACGCGGAGTGACACGCTCGTCCTTTGACGCGAATCTTCGCGGCGAAGGCTCCCTTGTGGCCGATCGCGAGCTGATTCTCCGTGGGCTCCCCCACGAGGATGTACTTCGAGCGGATCGTCCGATTCGCGTGGATCGCACCGACGTTGTCGACCTCCTCGCCCACGACGAAGAGATAGCCGAAGTCCGTGATGCCCTTCTCGAGCAGACGTGCGCCCGCGGCGAGGAAGCACGCCGTGATACCCTTCGTGTCGCACGCGCCTCGACCGTAGATGTACTCGTCGTCTTCTCGCAAAGGGATGTACGGCGGAACCGTGTCCGTGTGCGTACAGAAGAGGAGCGTCGGGTTTTCGGGCCCCGCCATCACGTTCGGACGGCCCGGCGCCGCGTCCTCGACGCGAACGTCGAGCCCCATGCCGCGCATCTTCTCGGCGAGGTACTCTGCGACCGGCGCCTCGTTCTCCGTCGTCGACTCGATCTCGATCAGCTCGCGTGCGATTTGTAGATGGTCCATAGCGCACGCAGTGTGACCGCTCGAGCCGAAAAAGGAAAGCGCCGCCTGGGACGAGAGGAGCTCAGCGGACCGGCTTGCGCGAGCGACGGCGATCTCGCCGGCGCGCCATCGCCTCACGACGCGTCGACGCGCGCTCTTCACTTCTCATGTCGACAGCTCCCTGCCCGCCATCCGCGAGGTGAGCGCTCAGCGTTCGCACCGTCGGGAAACGGAAGAGGTCCGTGATCGAGAGGGCGGGTGCGACTCGCTCGACGAACACTCGATGCGCCTTCACCGCGAGCAGCGAGTGACCACCGAGCTCGAAGAAGTTGTCGTCGACCCCGACTCGATCGACCATCAGCACTTCCTGCCAAACCTCGGCAATCTGCTCCTCGACCTCGTTGGTCGGCGCTTCGTACTCGACCTTCGCGGCAGTCTTGACCTCCGATGGCGCCGGAAGAGCTTTGCGGTCGATCTTGCCGTTCGGGGTAAGCGGGAAACTGTCGAGCGCGACGATGTTCGTCGGCACCATGTACTCGGGCAAGTTCTCGTGCAGACGCGTACGCAACGTTGCGTCGTCGATGTATTGACCCTTCTCCGTGAGGAAGTAACCGACGAGCCGCTTGTCGCCCGGAACGTCCTCTCGCGCGACGACGACAGCCTCGGCGATCTCACCTTGGTCGCGCATGCGCGCCTCGATCTCGCCGAGCTCGATGCGGTAACCGCGCACCTTGACCTGATGGTCGAGGCGTCCGATGAACTCGATGACGCCGTCCTCGCGGAACCAGACGAGGTCACCCGTGCGGTAGAGCCGACCGTCGCTTCGCGAACCGAAGCGATCCGGAATGAAGCGCTCGTCGGTGAGCTCTGGCCGTTGGTGATAACCGCGCGTCACCCCGTCTCCACCGATCCACAGCTCGCCCGGCACGCCGACCGGAACGGGCTGCTTCCAAGCGTCGAGGATGTAGAGCCCCGTGTTCGCGATCGGCGTACCGATCGGCACGGTCGATTCGTTCGAGTCCAGCCGATGCGTCGACGACCAGATCGTGGTCTCCGTCGGACCGTACATGTTGACGATCGCGACCTCGCCGAGCGCACAGAGGTCGTCCGCGAGCGCCTTCGAGAGCGCCTCTCCACCGACGAGGAACGCATCGATCGTCGAGAGAGCTTCGCGCGTCGCGCGATCCGCGAGGAGCATGCCTGCCATCGAAGGCGTGCACTGGAAGTGCGTGACCTCGTGACGTTCGATGAGCGACGGGATCGAGTACGGCACCTCTCCGCGTGCTTGCTGTGCCCTCGTACGACACCAGTCGAGCACCTTCTTGAGTCGGTCGAGGCTCCGCAAAACGGTTTCCGGGTCGATGCCGAAATCGATGAGACAGGAGATCTCGTCGACGTCGACCGTTCCGACCTTCTCCGCGAACTCGACGCATTGCTCGACCGTTCCGAAGAGTCCGCTCGTCTCGTAGTATCGCAGGAACGCGTGCTCGAGGAGCGCGTCCATGTCCTCGTCGCCCAGCTCGAGCGAATCGAAGAGGCCGCCAGGGTCCGTGCCCTCGAACTCTGCGCGCTGTTTGAAGGTCGGGAAGGACCAAGCCGCCTGCTTGATCAGATGAACCGCGCTCTTGAGGTAACTCTTGAGAGGCTCGCGCACGGTGTCTCGCGCGTGCTCCTCGGTCTCTCCGACGAAGGTGTGGAGCATCAACGTGACGATCCCCTGACCGGGATGGCCCGCTTCGCGCCAAGCCTTGCGGTAGATCCCGACCTTCTCGTCGAGCTCCTCGAGACTCTGTCCGAGGAGGTGCGTCAGTAGGTGCGCGCCGATCTCTCCAGCCTGTCGGAACGTCTCGGGGTTTCCTGCGACGGTGACCCAGACGGGAAGCTCTTTCTGGATCGGCCGCGGAAACGTAGAGACCTCGATCGACTCTCCCTTCGAATCGGGGAACGCGACCTTCTCGCCACGCCAGAGCTTCTTCACGACTTCGATATCGCGGAACATCACGTTCTTGCGATCGGCGAAAGAGTCGGGACGGATGACGAAATCGTTGGGCTGCCATCCCGCGGCGAACGAGATGCCGACGCGACCGTTCGAGAGGTTGTCGACGACCGACCACTCCTCCGCGACACGCACGGGATGGTGGAGCGGCGAGACACACGAGCCGGCGCGGATGCCGACGTTCTTCGTCGTCGCCGCGATCGCCGCCGAGACGACCGAAGGATTCGGGTAGAGACCGCCGAAGGCGTGAAAGTGACGCTCGGGAGTCCAGACCGCGCAAAAGTCGTTCTCGTCGGCGAACTTCGCCCCTTCGAGGAGAAGCTGGTATCGGTCCTTCTCTCGCCCCGCGTCGCTCGCGAAGTAGAAGAGGCTGAAATCGTGCGGCGCGGCGCCGCGGACGTGCGCGGTGTCCTCCTCGTCGAGCTTCGACTCCGAGTAGAGAACGACCTCGAAACCGCGACCGAGTGTCCAGAACAGCTCGAGCACCGAGATGTCGAACGAAAGGCTCGTCACCGCAAGCCACGTCCCTGGCTTTCCCTCGGGAGCCGGCGGAATGCGCTCGTCCATGCCGGCGAAGAAGTTCGCGGCGTTGCGATGCGTGACGAGGACGCCCTTCGGCTTGCCCGTCGATCCCGAGGTGTAGATCACGTAGGCGAGGTTGTCCGCCGCGACCTCGACGGCCGGCCGCGCGATCGAAAGCGAGGTCAAGGCACTGGGCGATTCGTCGAGC
>CAYZGY010000577.1:2058-5570 GCA_964478085.1 uncultured Planctomycetia bacterium | reverse complement strand
CTGCATCGTACAGAATACGACGTTGCCCGTCTTCCCGCAGGACGAGGTGGGCGTCGAGCCGGCCGTGCGTGTGCGTGACTTTCGTATGTCCGCGTGCGCGGTGACCAAGACCCCGCTGCGTCCCGGAGACTTCCGCGCGTTCCTCGTCGGCCGTGCGACGAACACGGTCGAGATCTTCGATCACCACCTCGTGCACCTCGAGACGCTGGAGCTGACTCCCTCCATCACGAAGGCGGGAATCAACGACGCCGCGCTCGGCATCGCGCTCGTCGAGACGGAAGAAGGCGACCGCGCGCTCGCGATCCTCGACTCGGACGGAGCGGACGGAAAGGGCTCCCCTCACATCGACTTCCACGCCCTCGACAAGGGACCGACCGGAGAGCCCGCCGGACGACGTCTCTACCGCACGGAAGCGATCGATCTCTCCGAGCTTCCCGAAGAGCCGTTTCTCTTCGACATCGACATCGACTCGGAAGGCCACTTCATCGCCGGCGGCCGACTCTCGGACGGTCGTTTCGTCATCGTTCGATTGATCTGGGATCAATCGGAGCGCATCGTCCGCGCCGTGGCGCAGGCCGACGCTCCGTTCGCGCAGCTTTCTCCCTCGGGCGAATCGCACGGGATCGGCGTCAGCGTCCTTCCGAACGACTACCTGCTCGTCGTCGGTGGAGACGTCCACCAGCGCTCCTACTCCGAAGCGATCCTGATGACGCCGTTCCGCGACGAGACCTCCGACGGCCAGCCGCGCTTCGTCGGCTTCGCCGCAGGCATGCCGCGCCCCGGCGCGTTCTTCGCGAGCTTCGGCCCCGAGTTCGGACCGGGTCTCGTCTTCAGCCTCGCGACGGCTTGGTTCGGTGAAGAGGTCGGCTCCGTCTGCTACTTGCCGACCGTCGACGTCGAGCTCGTCTCGAACCCGGCGACGCGCGAGGTCTTGCAAGTCAACGCGGACCTCTTCATCCAAGCACGCGCCGACGAGGAGCTCGGGCACCCGGGCCTCGTCGCGGATCAGGTGCTCGAAGAGAGATTCTCGCTGGGCACCGATCCGCGAGGATCTTCCGAGACCTTCTCCGTGCCGCTGAGCGAGTTCGTCGACCTCGACTCCCCGGATCTCGTTCTCTACCTCATCAACGAGTCCCTCTCCCATCAGGCGAAGCTCTCTCTCGCGGGACAGATCGACGGCGACACGATCGACACGCTCCCGGGCGAAATAGAGATCGAGCCGGGTCGTTACTACCGCGTCCTCCTCGAGGACATGCCCGGGTCGCAGCTCGACCTCTGGATCGGAAACACCGATGACGTCGAGATCCCGCTGCAGATCTACGTCGGGGCGCGCGGTGTCGATCCGTGGCTCGCGCCAGGCATCGAGTTCTTCCGACGCGGCGACTGCGACACGGACGGCCAGGTCAACATCACCGACGGGATCTTCGCCCTCGGCCATCTCTTCTCGGGCGGCGATCCGACGCGCTGCCTCGACGCTTGCGACACGGACGACAACGGAGCCTTCAACCTCTCCGACGCGGTCGCGACACTGCAGTACCTCTTCCAGTCCATGGCAGCGCCTCCCGATCCGGGTCCTCTGGGCTGTGGCGTCGACCCCACGCTCGATCAGCTCGCTCCTTGCGAGTACGATGTGGGCGGTCCAGGCTGCCGCTGAGTTCGAATCGGGTCGAGCGTCCGTCGGCGACGGCGACTTCGAGACACAGTAAATCCGAAAGGTCGGCCTCTTGCCATCGCCCCGCAGGCCCCCGAGTTGGTCTCCGCGGGTGACGTGGGACCGTAGTCGGATCTTTACGCGCTCGCGTCCGCCGACGCCGGACGACGACCCCATTCGCCGGATCTCGAGCCCGACGGGCTCCGAGAGGTCACGTCTTCTCACGAAGGAGCCCTTGACGACCCCCTCGACCTCGGTCCGAAAAACTCGGACGAGAGGATGTTCGCGGACGAATCTCGATTTCGTCTCGTCGAAACGTACAGATTCTGTGCACGTCCGCCTCCCGGTCGACCGTCCAAGAGAAGTTCAGTCCCCGTTCGTACGCACATTTCACCAAATCGCCCTTCAGCACCCGAAAGCACGGCACTATAATGAGCTGTTCGTGCTCGCGGGGTCTCCCGGCACGATTTTTCCCCGGGGTCTGAGAAGAGAACCCAGTTTGCTGGCTTGATGAGCTGAGGTGCTGGCACAGCCAATCGCCACACCGGCTCCATCTATCCTCCGATCTTTCCGTTTCCACACCACTCCCGAGTGGACTCGTCACCCCGACCTCAGCCCGTGGCCACGATGACCATGCGCCCAAACGCCCAACGTTTCGCTCTCCGTCTCACCGCCGTGACGGCGATCGCGGTCCTCGCCGGATCCTTCGCCTTCCAGGGTCTCGGCTCCGCACAAGAAGCTTCGAACGATGCCGCTAGCTCGAACGGAGCCGAAGAGGCTAGCGCCGAGTTCAAGAAGATCAACTTCAGCGTCAATCGCGGGCTCTACAGCATCGCGATCCCGAAGTACGAGAAGCTGCTCGAGAAGTACCCGAGCTTCCCGGATCGCGCCTTCGCCCAGTACTGCCTGGCGCTCTGCCACTCGAACGTCGCCGCGAAGATCGCGGTGAACCGGCCCGCCGCGCAGAAGGAGATGGTCCACCACCGCAAGGCCGTCATGGCGCGGCGCTCGGGGCTCGCGGACAAGAGCGTCCCGAAGGAGCGGCAGGTCGAGGCGCAGGATCTCCTCGCGCAGTCGCTGCTCTACCTCGGCGATCACGACGGAGCGGTGAGCTCGTACCGATGGATCTTCGAACGCACCGAGGGTGTCGACAAGGCGCTCGCGGCGATCGGTCTCGCCGACGCGGAGTTCTCCCGTCAGGCGTTCGACGTCGCCTCGAAGGCTTACCGCGACGCGCTCGAGATCCTGCCGATCGACGCGGACGACGAAATCCGCCAGCGCGCCAAGTTCCAGCTCGCGATGTCGCTCTACCACACGGGTAGTGACAAGACGGGCGGTGGCGCGGCGGCGGAAGCCGTCCCGCTCTTCGAGAGTCTCGCGAAGACGAGCGGCGGCATCGGAGAAGACTCGCTCTACATGGCCGCGCTGACAAACCAGCGCACCGGCAAGCTCGACGCTGCCGAGCTCCAGTACAAGAAGCTCGCCGCGCTCGACAATCCCTCGCTCGCGGAAGCGGGACTCTACGGTCTCGGCGCCGTCCTCTTTCAGCGCGAGAAGTTCGTCGATGCCTCCGAGCGTCTCGACGCGTTCGTCAAGCTCCACCCCAAGAGCCGTCATGTCCCGAACGCGCAGCTTTTTCGTGCCCGCGCGCTCCTCGAGCAGAAGAAGCTCCGTAGCGCTGGAACGATCCTGCTCTCGCTCATCGACAACAAGGAGGTCGGTGAGGAAGCCGGGCTCTGGCTCGCCCGTGCCTACGCGTCGCTCGACAAGCACGAAAGCGCCGTCAAGATCCTCAAGCGCACGATCGCCGCTCACCCGACGGGCAAACACCGCCAGCTGCTCGACGTCGAGCTCGCGCCCC
>CAYZGY010000577.1:0-2048 GCA_964478085.1 uncultured Planctomycetia bacterium | reverse complement strand
GACGCCTCGCGGGGGACGGTGGTGGTCGCCTCGGACATGTTCGACTAGGAAAAGACGACGCTCGCCGGTGTCGACGCGAGCGGCAAGAACGCCGATCGCACGAGCTACCTGCGTGCGTACGCGCTCCACCGCTCGAAGGACTACGAATCGTCTGCGAAGGCGTGCGCCGAATTCTTGACGAAGCACGCGGACAGCGGCTTCGCGCAAGACGTCCGCCGCCTCGCCGCCGAAAATCAGTTCCTTCTCGGCAGGTTCGAGGAGGCGATGACCGCCTACAGCGATCACCTCGCGAAGGCGAAGAGCCTCTCGGCGCGCGACCGCCTGCTCGTCTCGTACCGCGTCGCCGAGGCGAAGTTCTTCTCGAAGAAGTACCCGGAGGCCATCGCGGCCTTACGTGCGCTCCTCCAAGGTCCATCGGCGAACGACCTGCGCTCGGCCGTCGCGTCGGATCCGCTCTTCGCGTCGTTCCATTACCTTCTCGGCGAGGCGCTCTACCAGACGCGTGCGTACAAGGAGTCGGTCGCGGAGTTCACCGCGTACCTTGCGCCCGCAGCGAGCCACCAGGCGGCGGGCAAGAAGCTCGCCTACGCTGGCGAGGCTCGTTTCAAGCTCGCGCACGCGAATCAGCTCTCGGGCGATCTCCCCGCCGCACGCGCCGCGTACCGGGCGGCGCTCCAGACTGACCCGCGCGGTCAACACGCGAGCCAGATCCGGTTCGAGATCGGTCAGATCGCGTTCGAGGCCGGAGAGCTCGCCGAGGCGAAGACCGCGTTCGAAGGCGTCGTCTCGAACGATCCCGACTCGAAGTTCACGCCCTTCGCCCTGCGCTTCCTCGGCTGGATCGCCCAGCAGGAAAACCGCCACGAGGACGCGATCCGCTGGCTCGAGAAGGTCGTCGACGGAGACCCGAAGCACGAGATCCACGGGGAGAGCTTGTACCTCCTCTCGCTCAGCCTCCAGAAGACGGGCGACTTCGCGCGCTCGCGCCAGATGATCGATCGGCTGCGCCGCGAGCACCCGGACGACCCGCGTCTTCACTCGGGACGTCTCCAGGAAGCGATCGCGTTCGCGCGAGAAGGCAACGACGAGAAGTGTATCGAGATCATCGACTCGCTGAAGCTCGGTGAGTTCTCGGCCGAAGTCGCGACGCAGGCTTGGTACGAGAAGGCTTGGGCGCTGCGCCGGCTCAAGAAGGACGACGAGGCCATCGCCTCGTACCGTAAGCTGCTCGCGCTCGGCGCCGAAAGCGAGCTCTCCCACGCAGCGCTTCTCGAGCTCGCGGAGCTGCTCTTCGACGCCGAGAAGATCGACGAGGCGAAGAAGCTCCTCGCCGGCCTTTCGAGCACGACCGGCCCCGCTCGCGAGAAGGCGCTCTACCAGCTCTGCTGGTGCTACTACCGACTCAAGGACGCGAACGAGCTCGAGACGAGCTTCCAGGCGCTGCGCTCGAGCTTTCCGAAGAGCGAGCACATCGTCCAGACGGCGCTCCTCTCGGCGCGCACCCACCTCGAGAAGAAGAGCTTCCGAACGGCCGCCGAGCGCTTCAAGCTCATCCTCGACACGCAGCCACGCCCGAAGGAAGCCGAGCAAGCCGCGATCAGCTACGCCGAGTGCTTGAGCGAGCAGCGCGACTTCCGCGGAGCGATCGCTCAGCTGACCGCGTTCGAGCGCGACTACCCGAAGACCGCCTACAAGACCCGCGCGAGCTTCGCGCTCGGCTGGGCGCACGAGAACCTCGTGAAGTTCGACGCTGCCGAGAAGCACTACACGGCCGCCGCGAAGGACTCGACCGCGTTCGCCGCGCGTGCCCAGTTCCAGCTCGGCCAGCTCAAGATCGCCCGCAAGAAGTACGAGGATGCGGTCGTCGAGTTCCTCTTCGTCACCGGTCGCTTCGGCAACTATCCCGAGTGGGCCTCGCGCGCTCTTCTCCAAGTCGCCGGCTGCTTCACGGAGCTCGAAGACTACGAAAAGGCCCGCGAGTACTACAGCGAAGTTGTCGAGAAGTACGGCAGCCGCGACGAAGGCAGACTCGCCAAACAAAACCTCGC
>CAYZGY010000576.1:0-5571 GCA_964478085.1 uncultured Planctomycetia bacterium | reverse complement strand
TCACGAAGCCCGCCTGCACGAAGCACCCGAGAATGTTCACGACGCTGAAGGAGATGCGTGTGCAACGACGAAAGAACGCTCGAAAGCCACCCGGCTTCTCGAAGGAGCGCGCGCAGTGGAAGTCGCTGGCTCACTCACGTAGATCCGAAGGCGTTCGATTTATCCTGATGGCAATGACTTTTAGGGCTCAACAGCCCGTTGAAGAAGTCGATTCGGCGTCCAAGCGGCCGATTCTCTCGAGCTCTTCGTCGCTGAAACTCGCCAATGCTAACGTAGACCTGACAACCGATTCGAAGGACGCGCGAAGACCCGTGGAAGGGTTGCATCGGCGCTATCTGCGTGGGACAAATGGATGATTCGCCGACGCTACGGCCGAGACGTCGGAGAAGACTCCAATGCGCAACGCGGCGCGATCCGTGGGCAGATCAAATCGAGGTCCAACGCGAACACCAACGGGGAAAATACGCTCCCAGAAGTCGATTCCGACTTGCGTTGGTTTGTATTGCGTACACACAGTCGACAGGAGAAGGTTGTCGCTCGCTTTCTCCAGGGCGCGGGCATCGAGCAGTACCTTCCACTAACCCGCAGCGCGACCTACCACGGTAGTCGTAAGATCGACATTCGTGTCCCCCTCTTCTCGGGATACCTTTTTCTCTTCGGCAGCCTCGACCAGGCCTACCGCGCCGACCGGAACCGGCGGGTCGCTCAGCTCATCCACGTCGTCGATCAGAAACGGCTCGAGTGGGAGCTCAAGAATGTGCGGCTCGCCGAGTCGTGCGATGCCGTTCTCACCCCTCACGACTACCTCGCGGAAGGCGATCTCGTCGAAGTGCGTTGCGGCCCCTTCAAGGGTATTCAGGGTTACGTCGACCGAGTGCGCTCGAACGACCAACTCGTCCTTCAAGTTGAATCCTTCGGACGCGGAGCCAGCCTCCAGATCGATCGAGGCCTACTCGAACCGGTCTCCTGATCGTCCGCCGTCGGCGGCCCACTCGTAAGCGTAAGAGATCGTCTCCATCACGACCGTCTTGAGCCCGGCGCTCGTCGCCCACCATCGCGACGAATCGTAGCTCACGGGTTCGAGTGCCACGACCCCCATGTCGACCTCCGATCCAAACACTTTTTGGGCCACGAGTTGTGTCCGGCGAGCGTGAACTCCATTCGTGTAGACGTTCATCGCACGCACTTCCACCCCTTCCGACGCCAGCTTCGCGCGGAGAGCCCGAAGCGACTCGAAGGTACGGTGTCGGTCGACATCAGGACCGGGAGCGACGACGAGCTTGTCCTTGTCCGCCCCCTCTTCGATCAGACAGGCTGCCGTCAGTTCCGCATGCGTTTCGTACGGAATGAAACGACCGGCGCGGGTCAGTGGGAGCCCAGTGATGCAGAGCCTCTCGTAGGAGCCGTCTTCAAACTCGCGCAGGATCTCTCCGAGATCGTCTTCCCCCACCCAACCTTCGACGACGAGCAGCCGGGCCTCGACTCGGTCCGTGCAAGCGAGAAACGAGTGCAATGTTTGGGTGACGCACCAAACGAGGAGGGACGACACGACCACAAGCAGGAGGAGGCCCTGCCACGTGGGACACCAAACGGCTCGTTTGCGCACGAGACGGATCCGCGATCGACGTCGAGGAGCCTCGCTAAGAGCTTCGCCGGTGGCCGAATCGGTCGCACTCTCGCGAGCGTCCTCCGCGTCGTCGTTCGTCCGCGATCGGGTCATTTCGTTCGACAGTCTCGGGTTGGTCAGAAGTTCGGCGTGATTTTCGGTTTACGAGAATCAGCAATGGATCGAGGTGAGCGTCCAGTTTACCGTCATAGCCTCAACGAGGAATCAAAAGACCGCCAGGTCGAGGGGGTCGCGCTACCCCGCGAACGCTGAGGGAATCATGTTCTCAACGCGCAAAGTTGTCATAACGGCTTCTGCCGCTTGTTTCGTCTTGCTTCTGTCCACCTCGAGTGTGACAGCTGGTCGGCTCGACTTCGAAGTCATCACTCCGTACAACTCGAGCGGGTTCAGCGCGAGCTGGTATCACACCGCGTCGAGCTCGATGGACGTGGGTGGCGTCAAGTACTACGCCGGCGGAACCAAGCTCCTCGGCCTCAGCGGTATCATCCGCACGAATCAAGACGACCGGTGCGCTGACCTTTCTCCAGTGTGACCTGACCGCTACCGGAAGGAACGGCACAACGTTCGAAGACGAAGTGCTCACCTTCCGCATCACCGGCGGTAGCCTCACCCGCGACGCAAACGACAGGGCCGACGGCACGATCGGATACCAGGTTCGCGACGGCAATACGATCGTGGATGAGAGTACGTTTCACTTCTTCCCCATCGCGTTCACGGGTGGGAGCGAGCCGCCGAACACCCTGACATTCGACTCGTTCACACTTTGGGGAAACAACTGGAATAACCTGGATTACCCGACGGGCGCTCCGTCGAGCGTGGATCCCGATCGGGGTCTCGACACACGCCGATCTCGTCAGGAGAATCGTGCGTATGAAAGAAAGAGACTTACCGATCCCTGCTCGCGTTTCTCGATCCACGCTCGCACTGGCGACATTCATACTCGCGCTGCTTGAAGTGGGGTGTCGTTCGACGCCGCGTGAAGTCCGCCGGAACGTCACGTACTCTCCCGCCGAGCTGCTCGAACTCCTCGAAGAACGGGAGTTCTTCGAGAACAGCACGTGTGAAGAGCTCGCGCAGGTCGACGATCCAGCCGCACTCCTCGGATTCCTCCGCTTCGGTGCGTGCACTTCGGCGATCCGGTCCAAAGTCGAGGACTTGATCGCCCGCATGGACGTGAACGACCCCGCCGCCGCGTCGCGGCTCGCCAGCATCGCCGCCGCCAGCATGGTGGCTCGACACAGCGCCGGGGAGGTCGACTACTGGGGGAGACCGCGGGATGGTCAATCGCTCGGCTACGACAAGATCGCTCGAGCAGCAGTCCTCAAGCTCTCCACCGTTCCCGATTGGCACCGAATCCCGGAATTCGACCAGCCCGATCTCTGGCGAGCGTCTCTCACCGCTCGCGGCGCCCAACCCGAGGAAGCGGAGCTGCTGTTCACGGCCTGGGCGCTCCACAGCGCGGAGGCCTCTCGCCGCTCGGCGGCGCTGGCGGAACTGGGCACGGCCGGAGTCCTCGAGAAGATCGCGCTTTCCGATCGCACGGAAGCCGAACAGCTCGAGGCGGTTCGCGCCCTCGACGATCCGAACGCGCTGGCAAAGATCGCGGCCCAATCGAAGGAGAAGAGTGTCACTTCCGCCGCGATCGACAAGATCAAGGACGACGACTCGCTTCTCGAGCTCGCGCAGACCTCGTCGGATCCCGAGATCCAACTCTCCTGCCTTCGCGGAATCAGTGATGAGGTCGACGATGGCGACCTCCTCGACGCGTTCGAGTCCTCCACCAGCTTCAAGATCCGCCGTGAGCTCGTTCGCCGGATCGACGACCGTCACGGTCTCATCCTTCTCGGACAGACCGCGCTTCAGGGCAACGAGCCACAGGAGCTCTCCATCGCACAGGAGGCGCTTCGCCGTCTAGCAGAGAACCACGCCGACACCACCCCGAAGCAACGCTCCCTCGATGCGGAGTACCGGGCCAAGAGGCGCCTGATTCTCGCGGCTTCGGAACACCCGATCGATCGCCTGATCGCCGAGCACGGCGATCAAGACGTTCGCGCCTTGACGGCCCTTGCCTCGCGGGACCCACCCTTCGGAGCCTCTAAGGTCGATTCCTCCGAAGCCCTCGTCTACCTCATCCAGACGATCCTTCCCGGCGCGCTCACGATCGCGAATTTCGATTGCTCCGGTGACATCGTCGCAAAGTACGTCGATCTCTCGAGCTCTCCGGCCGTCAAGAGTGCGCGTCGCGAGCACGTCGCAACGTTCTCGCCCGAACGGCTTCTTGCGGTCCGCGAAGCCCACCTCAAGCTCTGCCTCTCGCAGACCGTCCTACCGGAGCTGCTGGGGTCCTTCTCCGTGCGATTGAAGTGGGTCGCGAAGGTCCATCCACCGGACGAGTGGCGCCGACCCGTGCCGCCGAGCCTCAAGGTAGAGATCTTGAGCGAGAGCGAGCTACCGATCTCGGAGACCACGATTCCTCTGCCGAAATCTGCAAAACGATCCTTGGCCGACGCGTCACTTCCACGCCGCATCGAAGGCTATGACGGAGCGAAAATCGTCGAGGCGGTCATCAAGAGCGTCGCCGATGAGCAACAACGAATCGAAGAGCTCGAGAAGCAAGTCGCGAGCGCAGCGGCGCTGACCGCGTCTCTCACGGGCACGGCGGCCGGCGCTGAACTCTCGGCACGGCTGCAAGGGATCGCGCTTCGCCCCTGGACGCGATTCGCCCGACTTCGCGACCGAGCCGCCGAAGAGAAGATCCGATCTCTTCTCGCGGGTGATCGCAAAGACAGCGAAGAAGGTCAGGCGCTCCGTCGACAGCTCGTTCAGAATCACGTGCGAGAGCTGCTTCGCGCCAAGGCTCGCGGAACGGATCTCGTCGACCTCGATTGGGAGGTGATCGAATCGATGGCGAGCGATTATCGCGTGCCACGGGCCGTAACGATTCGTGCGGCTCCGTCGATCGGTGATCGCAAACAGCTGGCCGAGGAACCGGTCTCGCCGACAGAAGTCCTCGATCCCAAACCGCTCGTCCTGAAGAAGTCGAAGGGAAGGCCTCTATCGGCAGAGAAGCTGGTCGAGCTTGAGTGGGATCCGGTCACCACCAACGCGGACGGAACACCGATCGAGGACTTGGCGGGATACCGCGTGGAATACCGCCAGGTGGGCGGCCCCGCGAAGGGCTCCGTGCTCGCCGGCCTCAAGACCCGCGTGGAGCTCCCGGCGCTCGTCCCAGGTACCTACCGCTGCGAAGTAAGGGCCTTCGACGAATCGGGCAACATCAGCGAACCTTCGAACACGCTCGAGGTCGTGATCGAGCGTTGAGCCGACCCGAAGTCTTCGCGAACGAGTTAACAGCCCGTTGAAGAAGCCGATTCGGCGTCCAAACGGCCGATTCGCCCGAGCTCTTCGTCGCTGAAACTCTCCAATGCCGGAAACGCAGCGGCCTTGTTTTTCCAAGTTTGTACGGGGGGTTCGGCATGCCGATTGTCGAATTCCTCGGGGCCGGAAAGCCAGCGATCTGTAATCGAAACACGGCGATCCCCGAGGTCGGGGGAACGGATGTAATGTACGTAGAAGACGACCCGCAATCGGTAGCGATGGCGATGAAAGAAGTAGCGAACGCCAAATGTGGTGAGGATTCGGAGCGACAGGCCGGTGTGGATGCGCATCTCGAGGAGCTTATCGCTCGGAATCGATCGCAGTTCGAAGAGACATTTGAGTGGATTGATCGGCAACTGAAATAGAGCCAACATGAATTCGTCGCACCTCACTGGGGACCAACTTGTAAAGGCCCAAAGGTGATTCTACGTTTCGCCTCGGGTGGCAAGCAGCCTGAGCCTCCACCTTGGGCGGACTCCAGCCCACATGATCCGATGTCGATCGAAGAAGCCCGGAACGAGGAATTGTCAAATGTAGTGGATGAGAGACCGAGTCACGCGGCGGCC
>CAYZGY010000575.1:1499-5577 GCA_964478085.1 uncultured Planctomycetia bacterium | reverse complement strand
CTTGCCCTCGCGACGGGGATCGTCGTCGATCGCCCACTTGATCGCGCCGACGGGGCATGAGCTGACGCACTGACCGCTCGTCAGACAGGTGTCGAGAAAGGTCTCCTCCTCGAGCGACCCGGGAGGTCGTAGCACGGGCCGATCGGGCATCGGCGCTCGCGGGATGGGCATGCCGTCGGCGGTCGTTGGCGGACTCGGATTTTGCGCCTTGTACTCATCCCAGTCGGGGAGCCCCGCGGCATCCAAGCGCTTCTCGACGGCTTTCGCGACGGGCTTGAACATGTTGCGCAGCCCTTCGACGAAGAAGCCACGGCGGCCGACGCGGGAATTGTCTTCGTTCTCTCTGTTCTCGTCGCTCATCGGGACCGGTTCGGCTGGAGAGGAAAATCGACACGAGCTTGTGCTATTGTACTCCGAACGGCGCAGAGAGAAACCACATGACTTCGTCACGAAAGATCAGTCTCGGACTCGACTACGGCACGAACAGCGCCCGAGCGCTCTTCGTCGACACCGCGACGGGAGAGGAGATCGGCTGCGGCGTCAGCGATTACGCGAGCGGTGAAGCGGGCATCGTCGTCGACGACGCCTCGCCCCACCTCGCGCGGCAAGTCCCCGCGGATTGGGAACGCTCGACGGAGGAGGCCGTCTCTCGCTCACTCGAGGACGCACGCGCGAAAGACTCTTCGCTCGACGTTTCGTCCGCACTCGTCGGCATCGGCATCGACGCGACGGCGAGCACGCCGCTCCCCGTCGATGCGAAGTGTCGCCCGCTCGCCGAGTCGTCGGAGCTTCGCGACGAGCACGCCGCGCTCGCATGGCTCTGGAAGGATCACACGGCGCACGCCGAAGCCGAGGAGATCACCGCGCTCGCCGCCGAGAGGCTCCCCGAGCACCTCGATCGCTGCGGTGGCGCCTACACGAGCGAATGGTACTTCGCCAAGCTCCTGCGCTGTCTTCGCGAAGCTCCTGCAGTCGTCGAGCACGCGGCGGACTGGATCGAGCAGGGCGACTGGATCGCCGGCTTCCTCACGGGCTGCGACGATCCGCGGAAGCTCCCGCGTAACGTCTGCGCCGCGGGACACAAGGGCTTCTACCACGACGCGCACGGATGGCCGCCCGCCGAGTTCCTCGCGGCGCTCGATCCGAAGCTCGCCGCATGGACGAGCGGCAAGCTCGACCAGGTTCCCGTACCCGCGGGCTCGCCCGCAGGAACGCTGGGCGCCGCATGGGCCGATCGCCTCGGACTCCGCGAAGGAACGCCCGTCTCCGTCGCCGCGATCGACGCGCACGTCGGCGCGGTCGGTGCGGGGATCCGACCCGGCGTCCTCGTCAAGATCCTCGGCACCAGTGCATGCGACATGATCGTCCACCCCGAAGGCTCGGAGGGAGGCGACCTCGGCAAAATCGAGGGACTGAGCGGCATCGTCCGCGGCTCGATCCTCCCCGGGCATTGGGGACTCGAAGCGGGACAGTCGGCGGTCGGCGATATCTTCGGCTGGTTCGTTCGAGAGTTCGCGAAGCCCGCGGGGCTCGACCACGAAGACTTGACTCGCGAAGCCGCCACGCTCCGACCAGGAGAGACGGGCCTCCTCGCGCTCGACTGGAACAACGGCAATCGAAGTGTCCTCGCCGACCCTCTTTTGAGCGGACTGCTCGTCGGACAGACGCTGCGGACGCGCCCCGCAGAGGTCTACCGTGCACTCCTCGAAGCGACCGCGTTCGGAGCGCGCGTCATCCTCGAGCGCATCGGCGAAAGCGGTGTTCGCATCGACGAGACGATCCTCTGCGGAGGCATCGCGGAGAGGAACGCGCTCCTCCTCGAGTTGTACGCCGACGTCTGGAACATGCCGCTCCGCCTCTCGCGTTCGGATCAGACCTGCGCGCTCGGCTCGGCCGTCTTCGGCGCGGTCGTCGGCGGCGCGCACGCGGACGTCCTCCGTGCTCGAGAGGCGATGTGCGGGGTCCGCGAAGAATCCTGGATACCCGATTCGGGGCGCGCGGCGGTCTACGATCGACTCTACGCGCTTTACCGGAAGCTCCACGATGCATTCGGTGGCGTCTCTCCGAGCGGCGACGCTCTCGGCTCCGTCATGAAGGATCTCCTCGCGTTGCGCCCAAGCGGCTCAGCGGCAGGGACTTGAGAGATCGCTCGACGCATTCGCGGCTTTACTTTTGCCGCCTAGAGCCCCAACATCTCCTTCGTGGAACGCGTGCCGCACGCCGGTCTGCTTTGCCGGTGATGCCGTGCTGTAGTAACCTCTGAAAGAGACGATAAACCCTTGTCTCGAAGGTAGATCGGCCGCCAGACCTGCTGGGCCGATGCGCCTCACGAGCGAGGGAGCTCGAAAAGGAGAGAGGGATGGACCAGCTTCCGAACGACGCGAAGAGGCAAGACGATCACGAGCGCTTCTTCGAGACCGCCCCGGCACGTTCGTCTTCTTCGTCGGCACCGTCTTCGATGGTCCCTGCTCCCGAAGAGATCCGCGACCGACGCATGAGCATGCTCCGCGGTGTCGCCCTCGTCGCGCTGAGCTTCGGCTCGCTCTTTTTTCTCTTCTCGTTCTGGGGCGAATCGCCGGCGCAAGGCGAGGTCGCCGTCGAGGAGCGCGACTATCCCAATCTCTTCCGCGCGATCGAACGACGACTCGAGGAGAGCTACCTCGATCTCGATCGCATCGATCCGGAACCGCTGATCCGTCGAGCCCTCTCCGCGCTCGAGCTCGCCGCCGACGAGATCTACGTCGAGAACTCCGACCCGTCGAACCCCTTCGTCCCCGTCCACGTCGGCGACAAGACGACGGTCTTCACGCTGACGAAGAAGATGGCGCGCGACGAAGCGGTCAGCCTCCTCGAGCGAGTCTTCGATTTCGTCAAGCTCTACTACCATGGCGACAAGTCGCTCAACGAGCTGCGCTATGCGGCCGCGAACGGCTACCTCTCGGGCATCGACCCACACACGCTCGTCTTCACGCCGAAGGGCTTCGAGGAGTTCGAGGTCCACATCAAGGGCGAGATCGTCGGTGTCGGCATGCTCGTCGGCACGGACGACACGGGAAAGCTGCAGGTCAAGCAAGTGATCAAGGATACGCCCGCGTTCGAGGCCGGCTTCCTGCGCGACGACCTCCTCGTCAAGATCGAGGACGAATCGACGATCAACATGACCGTCCTGGAAGCCGTGCAGAAGATCCGCGGTCCGCGTCACTCGGAGCTCACCCTCACGGTCAAGCGCAAGGTGAAGACCGAGAACGAGTCGGGCGAGAAGAAGGAGACGGTCAAGACGATCCCGATCACGGTCAAGCGCGATCGCGTCGAGATCAAGAGCGTCGAGTCGAAGCTCATCACCGAGTGGGATCCCGGTCAGAGCCTGTGGGAAGGCGGCGTCGGGTACATCAAGTGCACGAATTACGATCAGAACACCTACCCGAGCCTCCAGCGCAATCTCAGCCAGCTCAAGGCCAAGAACAAAGGCAAGCAGCTCGCCGGGCTGATCCTCGACCTGCGTGACAATTCCGGAGGTCTCCTCACCCAGGCGATCAAGATGGCCGACGCGTTTCTCTCGAAAGGCGAGATCGTCGGCACCGCGTACAAGAGCTCCGAGCCCGATTACAAGAATGCTCGTATGCTCGGGACGCAGCCGAACTATCCGATCGTCGTCCTCGCCGACCAGGGTTCGGCCTCGGGCGCCGAGATCGTCATCGGTGCTCTTCAAAAGAACAACCGTGCCGTCGTTCTCGGGACGCGCACCTTCGGGAAGGGCTCTGTGCAGCAGCTCCAAGCGCTGCCGAACAAGGCACAGCTCAAAATCACCGTGAGCGAGTACCTCTTGCCCGGCAAGGTCTCGATCCAAGAGACCGGCGTCGTTCCCGACATCTACGCGAAGGCCGCCTACGTCGACGACAACTTCCGCGACCTCTACCCGAGCGATCGCGTCCCGACCGAGGCCGACTACGAGGCGCACCTCGTCTCGAAGTACAAGGTCGACGAGGAGCCCGAGTACGAGCTCAGCTACCTCTGGAAGAGCCGAGAGACCATCGAGGCCGAGCTCGCTGCGAAGAGGAACGAGAAAGACGGCGAGAAC
>CAYZGY010000575.1:0-1489 GCA_964478085.1 uncultured Planctomycetia bacterium | reverse complement strand
CTGCTATGTGTAACTATAAAGACGGCTATATTATGTACGACTAACGACGCCCCTCCTCGCAGGAGCGTTTCGTCGCCGGCGAGCTGCAGCCCGAGCACGACTCGCTCGTCCGCATGGCGCTCAAGATCCTGACGCTCGCCGACAAGCCCTTCAGTCCGAAGAGGCTGCTCGCCAAGAAGGCCGAGATCAAGGCCCTCGGCGACGACATGTACGCCGAGATCGTCCATCAGCTCGGCGAGGACGACATCGACTGGAGCGCACCGGCCGCTGGTCCGGACGGAAGGGCGAAGTATCCGAAGCCCGGCGATCTCGACCTCTCGCTCGAGTGGACGCACGAGCTGATCCAAGAGCCGTCGAGCGACAAGGAAGACCCCGTCCCGCTCAACAAGCTCCTCCTCAAGGCGAAGCTGACGAACAACGGCAAGACGACGGCGTATCGACTCAAGGGATTGACGAAGTCCGAGTACGACACCTACGAAGACAAGGAGCTCCTCTTCGGGAAGGTCGAGCCGGGCAAGAGTGTCGAGCGCGATATCAAGGTCCGACTCCCCTACTACCCACGCGGACAGTCCAACGTCATCTCGCTCGAGATCTCGGGTCCGGACGGACGCGCCGTCACCCAGCGTGATCTCGAGTTGACGATCGAGGACGCGACCCGCCCGGCCTTCGCGTACGCCGCGACTCTCGTCGATGCCGACGGCGAGGAGCTCACGCACCTGGGCCCGGGCGACGATGCGAAGCTCAAGATCAAGATCTCGAACGTCGGTCGATCACTCGCGCACAAGGGGATCGCCGTCCTGCGCAATCGTGCCGGCCGACAGATCTTCCTCAAGGCGGGTCGTATCGAGTTCTCCGAGCTCGACCTCGCTCAATCGACCGAGATCGAGTTCGCGTTCGAGGTCCGAGAGGGCGAGAAGCCGCTCGACGCGTACAAGTTCGAGTTCGGCATCTACGACTCCTACTCGTCTGCCGCGCTGAGCCGCGACCTCGTGATTCCGAAGAAGGGCACGGACGCCACCGCCTTCCCGAATGGCGTGATCTTCCGCCCACCTCAGATCGAAATCCAACTCGTCGACACGAAGACCCAGAAGCCGGTCCAGGTGACGGACTCCGACCGCGTCCAGCTCATCGCGAAGGTCGCCGCGGGTGAAGGTGGCGTCGGAACGGGATTCCACGTGCAGGCGCGCGCCTGGGCGCTGACGCCGCAGAACCGCGACCCCGACAAGTTCTTCTACGACGACTCACGCGGTCGCGACGTGCTCGAGTTCAAGACCCGCGTCGACCTGACGGATGGAGTCAACCTCGTCACGGTAACCGCGACCGATCGCAACGGGCTGCAAACTCGACGCAGCCTGCTCGTCCGCAAGACTTCCGCCAAGCTCAGCTCGTCCAAGAAGTAGCGGCCTCGACGATTCGAACTTCGCCTCGCCCCCACTTTCGCCTCGCCTCGCCCCCACTTTCGCCAAACTCAACCAGAAGGGCAGCCACC
>CAYZGY010000574.1:2748-5582 GCA_964478085.1 uncultured Planctomycetia bacterium | reverse complement strand
GAAACCGCGGGAGTGGCGATCTCGATCTCTCACGACTCCCCCGTGACGTAGCGCAGGTGCGCGATGAGCTTCTCGAGCTTCCGAACGATGTCGGTCGTCAGCGTGAAGGGGATCGGAATGATGTCGCAGCGCGCGAAGTGGAGCTCCGTCAGCTCGTCGATCTTCTGACGCGTTCCGATCGTGAGCGTGCGGAAGCCCGAGTAGCGCGGGCCGGAGAGCATCGGAATCTTCACGCGCAGGTGGTAGTCGTCGTCCCCGATGCCGTAGCCAGCGAAGGCGGACGGCTCGACTTCCGGAGCGAACGCGTGAACGCGAAATCGATCCGCGTGAAGCGCCTGGACGAACTCGTTGAGAATCGACGTGTCGAGCTTTCGATCGTCGATGAGCTCACGGCCATGCGCGAAGGACCACTGGTTGTTGAGCTGAGCAAGAGTCCACTTCGTCGTTCCCGAGTCGATCTCGAGCTCGACGACGCGAGACGGATCGAGCAGGGAGATCGAACGGTCACGAAAGACGTAACCGCCGAGGTGGAGTCGAAATGGCCAACGGGAAACGACGAGGAACCGGGAGGGGTCGTCATCGCGGCTCGTGACCATCGCGCCGAGCTTCGCGTCTCGCTCGTCTTCCGCGGGCTGATGGAAGCGGATCGTGTGAGTCCGTCCTCCCCTGAGCGAGATCTCGATCGAGCCGACGTCCTTCTTCGGGTCGAACTTCGCCGCTCCCTCGCCCTCACTCGGGAGGAACTTCTCGATGAGCACCTCGTGCAGCTCCGAAAACGCCTCACCGAGCAGGATGTCGTCCGCCACGTATCGTTCCTGGCGCCCGTAGTCCTCGACCATCCAACGATCGACGTCATCAATTTCGCGCCGCCCGGCCTCCTCGACCTTCTCCTTGTGAACGACGAAGTGTGCCTTCGGCGTACGACACTCGACCTTCTCGATATCGTCGCCTTCGAAGTCGAAGACGTGTTTCGTTCGGAAGTACTCGGCCTCCTTCCTTGCCCGCTCGAGAGCCTTGTCCTTCGCGGCGAAAACCCAGCCGTCCGTCGGACGCCGGAGCCAGACGTACGTCTCTCCCCCCTCCTCGAAGGTCGAGCCGACCTCGAGACGGATCTCGTCACCGCGCACGTGCTTCACGCGCAGCTCGAATGCGGGCTTGTCGAGCCCCTTGGCCGCGAGCTCCGCTGCGGCGCCATCACCGGTGGGCGGATCGACGAAGCGTTGGGCGCCCCAACTGTTGAGATCCACGAGGAGCTCGCCCAGGTAACGCCGATCGACTCGGTGACCCGCGAGAGGAGAGCCCTCGTCGAAGCGCCAATCCCGAGTGCTACCGACCCGAGACATCGACTTCGACCCACGCGCATTCGCGGCGGTGACAGCGAGGCGGATACACGTGTCCGGCGGGACCGGAACGAGAGCCTTCGAGCGGAGCTCGCCGAGCGTCGCGTCGAACGCCGTTCGTGCCTTGGCGCGGGTGACGACGATCCGCCCGCCTTCCCCATCGCCGTCTTCGCCATCGATGCGCGCGAAGATGTCCTTCTCGATCACGGGGTGCGCCGCGCCGATCTCGATCTGATGCTTCTCGCCAGAATTCAGCTCGAAGCGAAGCGTAAGGCTCGGCTTCGCTCCCGCCTCGCCGGCCCAGCGCTCGTAGTCGGGCGCGCTCGACTCGACTTCGGCGACTTGGACCATCTCTTCCAGCTCGAACAGCACTCCCTCGACGCGCGGGAGAAACGCACGAAAGCGAATCGGCTCCACGATCTGCCATTCGGCCTCGCCTCGTCGCTCGAGAACGATGCGTCGATCGTCCACTCCCGCGGCCCGCTCATCCTCGGTGGCGTGCCGCGCGATCTCCACGCGCACTACGTTCGACCTCTCGAGGCCGCGGAAGACCAATCCCGCACCCTCCCAAATCGCGGCGCCCGTCTCGTAGATCAACGTGTACGCCGTCAGCCCGACGGCGATGCAGAAGAGGATGGCGACCGTTCGGAGCGTCATCACGACCTCCTGAGGAAGTAGACGAAGGTGCCCAGGCAGAGGAAGATACCCGGGAAGATGAAGATCGACGAGAAGAACAGGAATCGGCGCAGCTTCGGGTCGCTCATCTTGATCTGACGCGCCTTCTCACCGGAGCGGTCCGCGACGATAAAGGTCTCGCGGTCCGTGAGCCAATTGACGGAGTTCATGAAGAGGTCGCGGTGATTCCCTGCGACGAATCCATGCGGCTGGCTGTTGTCCCCGAGGAAGCTCGCAGAAGAGACGACGACGATGCGCGTCCCGAGCGCAACCCAATCCTCTGGCGGATTGTCGATCTGCTCCTGCTGCGTCGCGACAGCGAGGACGTAGTCAGACTCGCCCGAATCGGCTCCGATGCGGCTCGAGCCGAGCCCGTCGACAAGGTAGAAGCTCTCGGCGCTCGTCGATTCGCCCGTCGTCAGGAGCGCCGTACTCTGAAGACGTCTCGACGCACCGATCGCCTTGAGCGGACGCGGCTCGTAGAAACGCATGCGGAAGTCGCTTCCGTCCTTGAACGGCCTCATGATCGGGTGGAACTGGTGAAAGCGTCGTCCGCTGTCCCAGTTCGTGTCGACGAGGCTCGAGCGGGCCTCGTCCGCGAGCTTCGTTCTTACACGCCCGGAAAGCACCTCGATGCCCCACTGCCGCAGAAGGCCTTCGAGCTTCGTGTGACCGACACCGAGCGCGACGAAGAGGCGACCGTCGCGATCGAGGTAGTCCGCGATCACGTCGAGCTCATCTTCGGAGAACTCCCGCTCGGGAGCGATGATCACGAGGAGATCGCAATCGTCGGGAACGCGGAGCTTGCGATCCAGCTCG
>CAYZGY010000574.1:0-2731 GCA_964478085.1 uncultured Planctomycetia bacterium | reverse complement strand
CCATGACCGATGCTGAAGTAGGCCTTGTGCTGAACGCCGTGAACAAGGCGGGAGATCGCCGAGGTGATCGCCTGCTCTCCCTGGAACGACTTGAGGATGGGGGGAGCCTGCGGATTCGTCGGATGGCGCGTGAGCTCGGCAAGGTCCTCGGGCATGAGCGTCTCGCGCGAGAGACCGTCCTCGCCAAGGAGGAAAATCAGTCGATTGAACTGCGTCCGCTCCGCGAGCCCGTACTGCTGGGCGATCGTCTTCCAACGAACGCCTTCCCCGTTGATGTTGATCGCCGTAACGGGCTCGATCAGAGGCTGCTCGACACCGTAGACATCGAGAAGCTCCTTCGCGCGCCGAAGCACCTTGAACTCGGCCATGTGATCCTTGTTGCCCTGCTGGATGTAGACGGGCATCAGGATGCGGATGCGCTGGCCGACGAGCGACAGCGTCGCGCGCGTCTCGCTCGAGAGCGTGTGGCGCTAAGCCGCCACTTCGGCGACGCGACCGGGGTGACGGAACGCGATCGCGTTGATCACGATCACGATGTAGAACGCGAGGAAGACGCCGATGACGTAGCAGAGGCGCGTCTTCGATCTCTGGGCGAGACCGAAGCTTCTCCGCTTGGCTGGTATTGGCGAAGAGTCGGCATGCGAAGAGTCGGCATGCGAAGAGTCGGCATGCGAAGAGTCGGCATGCGAAGAGTCGTTCGTGTCCGTCGTCGTCACCGCCATTTGCGCGCCTCCACGAGGCTCATCGACAGAAACAGGAAGAACCCGGCAAAGCTCAGGTAAAAGACGAAGAAGCGAATCTGGATGACGCCGCGGAAATAGTCGGAGCTGAAGTGTGACTGGAAGCTGACGTACTCGAAGATCCGCAGGATCTCGGGCACGTCCATGAAGTACCAGGCACCCACCGTCATCGCGAAGAGGACAAGATTGCCGGTCAGGGCGAGCACGGACGCGACGAGCTGATTGCGCGAGAACGACGAGGCGAGCAGCCCGAGCGAGTTCGTCAGCGTGCCGAGGAAGAAGATCCCGAGGAACATCGAGATCACCTGTCCCCAGTCCGGTCCTTCGGGCTTGCCGAGCACCTCGAGCACGAAGACGAAGAGGAGCAGCGTCGACCAGATCAGCGTGTAGAACAGCTGCGCCGCGAAGAACTTGCCGAGGACGACGTTCCACGACGTCACGGGCGCCGTCATCAACATCTCGATCGTCCCCGTACGCTTCTCCTCCGCGAAGAGCTTCATCGTCAGGAGTGGCGAGAGCGGCAAGATCCAGATAAACGCGAATTGGAACATCGAGCTCACGACGAGCGAGATCTGCTGCGCCGCGCCGTCCCACTTGAGGCACTGCACGTAAAAGAAGATCCCGTTCGACGCGACGAAAAGGAAGAGGACGACGTACGCGACCGGCGAGAGAAAGAACGCGGCGAGCTCTCGAAGAAAGATCGTCCACGTCCGGCGAATCGACGCGACGATCGATCCGACGATACCCTCGCCGACGCCCGCACGTGGCGAGGCCTCGGCGGTCGTCGTTTCGGTGTCCGGCACGGTCTCTGCTGTGCTGCTCATGAAGCCCCCCCGCCTTGAACGAAGTCGAGGAAGACGTCTTCCATCGACAGGACCTCGCGTTCGAGAAGGCGTAGCTTCCAACCTTTTGACGAGACGCGCGCCCAGATCTCCTCGGCGACGGCCATGCCGTCCCCGGCCAGCACGCGATAGCGGAAGTACGAGCTCGCAGCACTCGATGCCTTCCCGCTCGCGTCGACGCCTTCGAGGCGCACCTCGTCGTCATCCGAAGCACGCTCGACGTCGACGTTCTGCACGCTGTCGATACTGCGAAGAGCGGCGTGCACCGCGTCCTTCGGCCCGTCGATCTCGACGAGGAGTGACACGCGCGAGCCGACGACGCCACGCAGGCGATCGGCAGAGTCCTTCGCGACGATCCTGCCGCCGGCGATGATGACGACGTTCGAGCAGATCAGCTCGACCTCGCTCAGGATGTGCGTGGAGAGGATCACCGTACGATCCTTGCCGACGTCTCGCACGAGCTGTCGGAACTGGCGAACCTGCTCGGGATCGAGACCGACGGTCGGCTCGTCGAGGATCAGGACCGGCGGCTGACTCAAGAGAGCGTCGGCAAGCCCGACCCTCTGACGGTACCCGCGAGATAGCGTCCCGATGATCTGCTTGCGTCGATCGGTGGTCTGGGTCGCCTCGAGCGCCTCATCGATGAAGCGCTTGCGGTTTCTCCGCGGTACGCCCTTGAGCTTCGCGCGGAACCGCAGGTACTCCTCGACGCGCAGGTCGGGGTAGACCGGCACGCCCTCGGGCAGGTAGCCGATCGACCGGCGGACGCCGAGACTATCCGTTCCGACGTCGCAGCCATTGACGACCACGCGGCCCGAATCCCCGGGCAGAAACCCCGCAAGGATACGCAACGTCGTCGATTTCCCGGCACCGTTCGGACCGAGGAAGCCCAGGATCTCGCCCTCGCGGACGTCGAAAGAGATCTGGTCGACAGCCTTGTTCGAGCCGTAGCTCTTCGACAGCTCGTCGACCTCGATCACAACGTTTTTGTACCAGGGGCGGGCTCCGCCAGCACCTGAGCGCCATCAAGCAATCGAAAGCTCCGTCGCGTTCTCTCGGGTTCCCGTCAGCCAGGTTTCTGGGTCTGGCCTCCCAGCAGCCCGTTGAAAAAGTGCTTCGAGTGGATAAGCGAGACGATTCGTTCGAGAT
>CAYZGY010000573.1:0-5591 GCA_964478085.1 uncultured Planctomycetia bacterium | reverse complement strand
GTCGTGTATCCTTCATTGAGCAGGACTTATCGGATGCTATGATAGGCCGCTCCTGCGCACTGCCACACGCAGCAGGAGATCCGTCAACGGAGGGAGCCGTTCATGTATTGGGTTACTCGCCGGGCCTCGGTGGTCCGTGCTATCCCATCTCTCGCTGTCCTGTTTCCGGCGAACACGATTGTTATCTTGGCATCGGCGTTCCTGCTGTCGCTCGTGTCGTCGTTCTCTGCGCCGACCGCAGCCTTCGCGTCGCCCTTCAAGGTCGTCATCAACGAGATCCACTACCATCCCGCGGATGACACGAGCACGCTCGAGTTCATCGAGCTCCACAACTTCGGCAACTCCGAGGCGAACCTCGGCGGCTGGCTGCTGACGGGCGGCGTGACGTTCGTGTTTCCTCCGGGGACGTCGATCCCCGGCGGGGGCTACCTCGTTCTCGCGTCGAACCCCGCAGCAGTGGCGCAGCACAATGGACTCGATCGCGCCGACGTCCTTGGCCCGTACACCGGCTCGCTCGAGAACCAAGGCGAGTTCATCGCCCTGTTCTCTCGTGACGAGTTCCTCGCCTCCTCGCTCGAATACGGCGACGGAGAGCCTTGGCCCGAGACTCCCGATGGCCTCGGCCCTTCGCTCGAGCGTCGCGCCCCGTTCCTCGACGACACCGATCCTGAAGCCTGGGCCGCCTCGATTCCCGTCGGCGGTACGCCGGGCAAAGAAAACTCGACGATCGCCGATGACGAGCCGCTGCCCGACGGCGTCAGTCCGGTGACGATCGTCGCGAGGGACCAGACCTGGCGCTTTTACGCGGCAGCCGAGGCGCCGCCCGCCGACTGGAACGCCGTCGACTTCGACGACGACAACTGGCAGAGCGGCACGGCCGGCTTCGGCTACGACCGTGGCGATTTCGCGACGACGATCGGAAACATGCAAGGCAACTTCACGTCGTTCTACGCGCGGCACACGTTCGACCTCTCGAACGCCGCGAAGCTGCGCGACGTGCGGTTCACCGCGGTCTTCGACGACGGCTTCGTCGCCTACCTCAACGGCACCGAGATCGCGCGAGTCAACGCCGAAGGTCCGCCCGGCGAGCCGATCGCTCACGACGCCGTCGCCTTTCCGACGACGCGACTCGCCGAGACTCGCGAGTTCGACATCAGCGCGTTTCGCGAGCTCTTCCAGGAGGCGGGCAACGTCCTCGCCGTCCACGGCCTCAACGGCTCGATCGACAGTCGCGACTTCACGATCCACCCGTCGATGACGGGAACGATCGACCTCGGACTGACCCGACGCGTATCTCTCGTCGGCACCTCCGATCGCTGGCACTTCTTCCGTGGATCGGTGGCGCCCCCGGCGAACTGGAACGAGGTCGACTTCGACCCCGACGACTGGGAAGAAGGCCCGGGCGGTTTCGGCTACGGAGACTTCGACGACCAGACGGTCCTCGACGACATGCAGGGGAACTACCTGACCGTCTTCATTCGCCGCGACTTCACGGTCGACCTCGACGACCTGGAGGGACTCGCCGACCTCATTCTCGAGGTCGACTACGACGATGGCTTTGTCGCCTATCTCAATGGCACGGAGTTCGCGCGGTCCAACGTCGGTGACACGGGCTTCTCGACGGCCGCGAACGGATCGCACGAAGCCGGATCGCCGGAGAGGTTTCCGGTTCCTGCGGACTTCCTCCGGAACGGCAAGAACGTCCTCGCGCTCCAAGGACACAATACGGACCTTGGCAGCTCCGATTTCTCGCTCCACGCGACGCTCGAGGCTCGCCTCGTTCTCGACGACGGCGGCAATCCTGACGAGACGCCCAAGTTCGTTCCCCGCGACCTCGTCATCAACGAGATCGCTACAGGCGGTCGCGGCAGCGGATGGGTGGAGCTGTTCAATCCGACTGCCGAGGAGCTCGACATCAGCGGACGCCGAGTCCGGCTCGAGCCGGCGACGCGTGGCGACTTTGCGATCCCGGCGAATACGCGAATCCCGGCGGACGGATTCATCCACTTCTCCGAAAGCCAGCTCGGCTTCGAGCTCGACGAAATCGCTACGCTGATCCTCACGACGGAGAACGACCTATTCATCGACGCCCTCAATCCGCGCACGACCCCCTCAGATCACTCGACAGGACGTTTCCCGGACGGCGCTGACAACCGCATCGTCCTGGCTCAGCCGACGCAACGCGAAGGAAACGTCTTCACGCCCGACCGCCGGGTCGTCATCAACGAGATTCACTACCACCCCTCCGACGACCTTCCTGGCACGGAGTTCATCGAGCTGCACAACCACACCGGGTCGGCCGTCAATCTCACGGGCTGGTCCTTCACGCGCGGCGTGTCCTTCACTTTTCCCGAAGGCGCATCGATTCCTGCGAACGCATTCGTCGTCCTCGCCGAGAATCCGGATACGGTCAAGGCGGCCTACGACATCGACGACGTCTTCGGACCGTGGGAAGGCGGACTCAACAACGACGCTGAGACGCTCCTCCTCCGTGATGATCTCAGCAACGTCATCGATCGCGTGCGCTACGCGGACGAAGGCAGCTGGCCGGAGGAGACCGACGGATTCGGCGCGACGATCGAGCTCGCGCATCCGAGTCTCGACAACCGCCACGGACCTGCCTGGCGCGCGAGCCAAGGACGTGGGACGCCCGGAGCCGCCAACTCTTCGCGTGAGGGCAATCCGGCGCCCGTGATCGTCGGCGTCACGCACTCGCCCGTCATTCCGACGCCCGTCGAGCCCGTCCGCGTGCTCGCGTCAATCTCGGACAACGAGGGGATCGGTCAAGCGACTCTCTTCTGGCTCCGCGACCCGGACAACGGCGGCGGCAACGAGGTGCCTCTCTTCGACGATGGAATCGAGGACGACGGCATCGCCGGCAACGGCATCTTCGGCGGTGTGATTCCGCCCCTGAGCGCGCACACGATCGTCCGATTCTGGATCGAGGTGCGTGCGAGCGACGACACGCGCGTGAGCGCGCCGATCGGCGCGCCAAACTCGGCGTTTCTCTACCAGGTCGAGGCGAGTGCCGACGAAGCGGCACGGCCGCGTTGGCGCATCGTCATGCGGCAGAGCGTGCTTCAAGAGCTGCGATCACGCGGTCGTGGATCCGACAATCTTCTCGATGTGACGGTCATCGCGAATGGCAAGGCCTACTACAACCGAGGCATCCGCTACCGCGGCAACTCGGCCCGAAGCTGCGACCCGCTGAGCTACCGCCTGCAGTTCGATCACGATCGCAGCCTCAACGGTCTCAAACGCATCAACGTCAACGGATGCAATATTCAGCGCCAGTGGCTCGGGCTCGATTTCTTGCGTCGAACGGGCATCCCGACGCCGCACGCATGGCTCCGCCGGATCTCGTTCAACGGAAACGTCGAGTCACGGATCTATCTGCGCGTCGAATCGGTCGACGATCAGTTCCTCGAGCGGACGATGCCGAACGACGCCGACGGCAACCTCTACCGTGGCATCAGTCAGGCGAACCTCGACTTTCGTGGCGAAGACGCTGGCCAGTACCGAGGTCACTACAGCAAGCGCACGAACGAGCGGGAGGACGATTACAGCGACGTCTTCGATCTCTGCCGTCGCTTCGACAGCGCGACCACGAGCGACGAGGACTTTCCCGACGCGATCGAGGAGAAGGTCGACGTCGAGCAGTGGGCGCTCTACTTCGCGGCCTTCGCGATTCTCGGATCGACGGAAAACAGCATCGTCCTCAACAACGGCGACGACTACTTCCTCTATCACCGATTCGGCGACGATCGCTGGATGCTGCTCCCTTGGGATCTCGACAGCTGCTACGACGAGCAAGAGCAGCGACTCTTCCGACCGACCGTGCCGTCGATCGTTCGCTTTCTGACCCACCCGCGCTACGCGAGCGACTACTGGTGCTTCCTCGGCATCATGCTCGAGACGATCTTCACGGAAGACCAGATCAACGCGCGCATCGACATCATCGAGCCGCTCTTCACACCGGGCCAGATCAATCAGCTCAGAACTTTCCTCAACGTGCGCCGCGGGTTCATTCTGAATCAGATTCAGGAGGAGATGACCATCCGGATCGACGAGGGGGGCGCGTCGTGCGACGGGCTTCTCATCGCCGGAAACGGTGATCTCAGGCTGAGCGGTCTCGCGCCGGGCTGCGGGACGGCGCAAGTGGTCGTCAACGATACGGTGGCCAGCTACGACGCAGTCTCGAATCGCTGGAGCGCGACGGTCGGTCTCGACGGCGCGAACAAGCTGCGTGTCGCGAGCCTCGATCGAAAGGGCGACGAGACGCATCGCGTCGACTTTACCCTCCTTCACAGCGAAGGGCCGGGAGTGCCGCCGATCGTGACGCAGGATACAGTCCTCGACGAGCCCCCGGGGACCTTTGTCGTCGATTCGTCGATCTTCATCGAATCTGGCGCAACACTGACGATTCCCTCCGGCGTCGAGCTCTTCTTCACCCCCGACTCCGAGCTTCACGTCGAAGGTACGCTGATCATCGACGGGGAGGCTGATGAGCCCGTGATTCTCCGAAGCAGCGACTGCGACGGTCACTGGGCGGGCATCTTCTTCGCGAACGGCTCGAGCGGCAACCGCATCGCACATTGCGAGATCCGAGGTGCCGGCGCACGCGACGAGGAGTCCGCCATGGTGCTTCACGGAGCGGAGGTGCGTCTCGAAAACGTCGTCTTCGACAGCTCCGACGGCGCGGCGATCCACACGGCTCAACAGTCGAATCTCACGGCGAGCGACTGCGAGTTCCGCTTCGGGCGCGAAGGCGTCGACATCGTCCAGTCGAACGCCATCTTCAGCGCTTGCCGCTTCCACGCGACGCGTGAAGCCGGACTTCTGACGATCGGTGATCCACAACACACGGTGACCGTCGAGCGCACGATCTTCTCCGACTGCGGGACCGCGTGTGATATCGCCGGCGCACTCGAGCTCTCGATCGATCATGTGACCGTCAACAATTGCGTCCGCGGCATCCTGATCAATACGCTCCCGCCCGACCTCGGGGGACAGCCGATCTCCGTCGACAGCTCGATCGTCTGGGGAACGACGCTGCCGATCGACATTCGTGGGCAGGCCGTGGCATCGGTCACCTTCACGAACACGTCGGTCGAGGCGATGGCGGGCGAAGGAAACATCTCCGCGAATCCGCAACTCGTCGCGCCGAACTCCGGGGACTTCGGCCTCAGCCCCCGATCACCGTGCATCGGAACGGGGCGAGACGGCACGGACATGGGCGCGGTTCCGTTCGGCGGCAACGCGCTCAACCAATTCCTTCTCTGCGACTCGAACGGCGACGGCGACAACAACCTCACCGATGCGGTGTTCACGCTCCGTCACCTCTTCGCGCAGGGAGTCGGTCCCAGTTGTCAAGTCTCGGCGGACTGCAATTCGGACGGCGACCTCAACCTTACCGACGCGGTATTCAACCTCAACTTCCTGTTCAACCAGGGAGCGGCGCCGGCGAATCCGTATCCGGCTTGCGACGCAGGGAGCGCGGAAGAGTGTGCCGTGGCGACGTGCGCGGAGTGAGGGCGGAGGGAGCGCGGACGGAGCGCATCAAATGGAAGTCGATCGAGATTCCGAAGTCG
>CAYZGY010000572.1:0-5592 GCA_964478085.1 uncultured Planctomycetia bacterium | reverse complement strand
CGAGCTCCTCGAGGTAGAAGCGGTCGACCTGGCGAACCTTCGCCATCTTCCCTTTGTCGTTGCCGTGGTGCGAGAGATCGTGATGCCCTTCGCTCACGCCGGCCTCACGGATGCTGCGATTGCTGCCATCCGTCCCGATCATGAAGCTCACGACACGAGTCGAGTCGCTTTGAAACGCGAGTGCGGTCATGTCGAGGAGAATCCGAATGTGCTCACGGAAGCTCTCAGGCACGGCTCCACTTGGCGCGGGACGACCCGGATCGGCCGGCGGCCCGAGTCTCTCGATGCGCTCGAGGCGCTGCTCGATCTCGCGAACGCCGGTCAAGTACTCGTCGAGCTTGCCGCGATCCTTTCGTCCCAGACGACGCTCCATCTCCGCCGCGGAGTCCTGAACGAAATCGAGAATCGATCGACGCTCGGCACGTCGAGCCGCACGCTCCTTCGCAGGACCGGATCCGAACATGCGCTCGAAGACCGCACGCGGATTCGACTCGGGCGTCATCGGCTGATACTCCGAGCGCCACGAGAGGTTGTAGTTGTACGCGCAGGAATAGCCCGCGTCACAACTTCCCGTATTGCGAATCCGTTCACACGAGAGCTCGATCGACGGAAGCCGCGTCTCCCTCGCGAGGAATCGGGCCGCCAGCTGATCGGCCGAGACACCGAGACGGATGTCCGCACCGGAAGTACGATGCGGCCGGACCCCCGTGAGGTAGGTCGCATTCGCGCGTGCGTGATCGCCCGCACCGTCCTTGCCCGGGTTGCCGGTCTTCTGCGCGTAGCCCTTGATGATCCGGAGGTCGTCGCGGAAGCCTTCGATCGGCTTCATCGACTCGTTGAACTCGAAGTCGGTGCCCGTGCCCTTCGGCCTCCACGCATCCATGATGACGCCGTTGGGATAGTAGAGATACGCCGTGCGCAGCGGTGCTCCGCTCGCCGTCACCCCACGCGCTTTCGAAGGGTCGTCGGCCTCCTTCGCGTCGTTCGCCTCGAGGCTTCTATCGAGAGAGACCATGCTCGGAAGCGCGATGCAGGCACCTACGCCGCGTAGAAAGCTGCGGCGTCCGATCTCATGTCTTGAGGATTTCATGCGTGTCTGTACCTCTGAGGGAATTCTCCGGGAATTCGCCGGCCTGCTGCAAGGTCAATCCCCGCTGCCGGCACGGCGAAGATCCGCGCCGCCACCACGAACCAGCTGAAAGGGAGCACTCTCGATGATCCCATAAAGAAAATCGCGCAGGCCGCCGCCGGCCTCTTCCGCCTCTGCGACGATCTTGTCGACGCTCGGCGCGTCGTAGTACTCGACCCCGCGCCCGAGAGAATAGGTGAGAAGCTTCTCGGTCAAGCAGCGGTGAAAGTCCTTCCGCCTCGGGCCCGAGAGAACCTTCCGCAGTCCTGCGATGCCGTCAAAGGTCTCGCCCGTGACGAGCACGCCCGAGGTGTCGACGGGCTTGTCTTTCCCTCTGCGCCACTGCCCGATCGCGTTGAAGCTCTCGAGCGCGAGCCCGATCGGATCCATGCGCGCGTGGCAGGAACGACAGAGCGGATCCGCACGATGCTGCGCGAGCATCTCGGCGACCGTCGGGTTTTCGCCGAGCTTCTTGCGCGTCTCTTCGAGCTCGGGAATCTCCGGCGGCGCCGGCGGAGGCGGAACGCCGAGGAGGTTGTCGAGGACGAAGAGGCCTCGCTTGACAGGCGACGTTCGCGTCGGATTCGACGTCGTGATCAGGAAGCTCCCCTGGGACAGGATGCCACCCAGTCGAGGATTACTCTCGAGGCTGATCTTTCGAAACTCGCTCCCCGAGACTCCGTCGACGCCGTAGAACTTCGCCAGCCGATCGTTGAGAAACGAGTAGTCGGCCGTGATGAGCTCGACCGCCGGCCGCTTCTCGACGAGGAGGTGGCGGAAGAAGAGCTCGGTCTCGCGCTTCATGTCGACGCGCGTGAACAGATTGAAAATCTGACGTGCCTTGCCGCCGTCGATGCCACCGAGGATGTGCGGGGTATCGAAAAACCGGCCATCCAAATCACGCGTCTGGAGCCACTGTCCAACGAAGTGCCGGGCGAAGCGCTCCGATTTCGCATCGAGAAGCATTCGATCGACCGTCGCACGCAACTGCTCACGCAGCTTCCCTTCACGGGCGAGCTTCAGAAGGTCCTCGTCCGGAGTCGAGCTCCAGAGAAAGTAGGAGAGACGCGACGCGAGCGAGTACTCGTCGATCGGCTTCGCCTTCCCCGTGCCGTCGCCTCGGTAGGATTCGCCGCGGAACAAGAACTCGGGTGACGCGAGCACCGCGGTCGACGCGAATCGGATCCCGGCCTCGAACTCGCTCTGGTCACCGAACCCCTTCGACTTCGCGAGCTCGACGAGCTTCGCGAGAGTCTCGTCATCGACAGGACGACGGTACGCCCGCATCGCGAAGTGCGCGAGGATCTTGCGGGCTTCGCCTTCACGATTTGCAGAATCTCCCGCCGGAAGCCCTTCGGTGAAGACGCGCCGGTAGCTCTCCGGATAAGACTCCCACGGAATGCCACCGACGGGCGCCGTGATCTGCACCTCGAGCACGCGAACGGCGAGCGGGAAGTTGCGGCCCGTCTCGATGCCCTCCGGCGGAACCATCTCGAGCTCGATGCGCTGCGTGCCGGTCTTCGGGACCTCGACGGCGATCTCGAGCGGCTTCGGCTTGGGGTCGTCACTGCTGATCTTCTGGCTGGCGCGTTTCTCGCCACCGACGTGAATCTGCCAAGTTGCCGCGTGCCCCTTCGCGGCGGCGCGACTGTCGATTTGGTAGCTGATCTCGAAACGGTGCTTGCCGACGGCTTTCGCCTCCCAGTCGTGCCCGACTCGGTGAGCGATTCCGGCTCGGAGGAACCGTGCGGTCGTTCGACGGTCCTCCCCGCGAAACGAGCGAGGATCGATGTTGACGGGCTCGGGCGAACCGACGCGCTCGGGAATCGCCTGCGCCATGATCTTCTCGGCGGCCGAGAGGTACTTCTCCATCAGGAGAGGCGAGAGAGTCAGCACATCACCGATCGTGTCGAATCCGTAGCCGGTATCGTCGGGGGGAAAGTCTCGCGTAGCGTCGTAGTCGACCGCGAGGAGGTCCTGGATCGTGTGTCGATACTCGACCCGGTTGAGCCGTCGCATCGTCACGCGTCCGGGATCCGGGGCAGCGGGGTCGAGCTCCAGTATCTCTCGTTCGATCCAAGCGATGAGCTTCTTGCGCTCCGCCTCCGTCGGCTGCTTGCGCTTCACGGGCGGCATGAGATCGGTGCGCAAGTTCTTCCAGATCCGCAGCCAGAGCTTTCGGCTCTCCAGATTCTGCACGCTCTTCTCGAGACCGTCGAACGAGACGTCCCCCTTCGAACGTCCATCTCCGTGGCAAGCGTGACAGTAGGTCTCGAGGAGCGGCGCGACTTCCGCTTCGAAGCTCGTAGCCCGCGCCTTCGCATCGTCAGCGAGCGATACGGGAGCGCCGACCCCACAAGCCAACGCGACCATCCATGTCAGCAGCTTCGTCCTTCGCACGTCACCTGTCTCCGAGCAGACGATTCTCCTCGCCAACGAGCGAAGATGCCAGAGAGCGCTCCCGCTAAACGTCGCCGCACTCCCGGCCTGGCCCCCGATCACCGGCTCGAGTATTCTGAGCGAACGCAGAAGACGCCTCCAAACGCAGGGAAGGAAAACGGGAAGAACTGACGCGATGTCGACGCGCACGCTCATCTTGATCTCGAGTCTCTCACTCCTCGGCTGCACGAGTTCCGTTCCGGCCGAGGAGCCCGAGAAAGGCGTCGTCTTCCGCCGCGACGTCTTCAGTCGCCACCAAGACGGCTACCACACCTACCGCATCCCGACGATGGTGATCACGGCGAAGGGAGCGGTCCTCCTCTTCTGCGAGGGACGCAAGCGCAGTCGACGGGACGGTGGCGACGTCGACCTCCTGATGAAGCGGAGCGAGGACGGCGGCAAGACGTGGGAGAAGCAGATCCTCATTCACGAAGAAGGTGGCGACGCCCCGATTCGCGTCGGCAATCCGTGCCCGATCATCGAGCGCGACGGCAAGACGGTTCACCTCCTCTTCACGCGTGGCGGAGGCGAGTGCTTCTTCTACACGAAGAGCGTCGACGAAGGGAAGACGTGGACGCCTCTCGAGAAGACCTCCGACGTGCCGAGAGAGAAGGAGTATCGCGAGGGCTCGTTCCTCTCGGGATTCGGCGGCTCCGAGGTGCGAGTCGGCGCGGGTCCCGTACACGGCATCCACACGAGCACGGGACGGCTCATCGCACCGTCCTACGTCGGCAGGACGGTCGAGGGCAAACGCGAAGGCGGATCGTGCACGATCTACTCCGACGACGGCGGCAAGACGTGGAAGGCCGGAGGGATCATTCCGAAAGTCCCCGAGATGAACCACGGCGAGTGCACGATCGTCGAACGCAGTGACGGCTCACTCTTGATGAACATGCGTATCGGAGGCGCCGGCACCTACGCGTACGGTTACCGCGCTCTGTCGACGAGCACGGACGGAGGCCTCACCTGGTCGAAGCCCGTCGTCGACAAGAACCTCCCGGGGCCGGCCTGCCAAGCGAGCCTCATCCGCCTCGACGACAAGGAGATCCTCTTCCTCAATCCTGCTGTCCATCGGAAGGGCGGTTTTCACCTTTGGAGTCGTCGAAATCTCACGCTTCGAGTTTCTCGAGACGACGGAAAGACGTGGGCCGCCTCCCGCGTCCTCCGCAAGGGCCTCGCCGGGTACTCGGACATGGCCGTGACGAAGCGCGGCACGATTCTCTGCCTCTACGAAAACGGCGAGCGTGACTACTGCGAAAAGATCTCGATCGTCGAGCTCGAGAGGAGTTGGCTCGATGGGAGAGACGAAGAGAGAACAGAGAAATGACCGAACGATCATCCCGCTGCTTCTCGTCTGCATGGCTCGCACTGTTGCTCACGGCATTGCTCGCTTCGAGAGCCACGGCGACCGCACCGATCGCGCTGCGCGCCGGCCCCGTCACGATGAGCTTCGATGCCGACAACGTGTTTCTCCGATACGTTCGTGTCGGTGAGCACGAGGTCCTGCGCGGAATCAACGCGCCAATCCGAGACGAGAACTGGGCGACGGTCGCTCCGAAAGTCTCCCATCTGAAGGTCGAGAGTGGCGATGATCAGTTCCGCGTCACCTTCGACGTGCGCTGCGCACAAGAGGACATCGACTTCCGCTGGAAAGGCTCGATCACGGGTACAGCGAAGGGCGAAGTCGAATTCACCTTTGACGGCGAGGCCCACACGTCGTTCCAACGCAACCGAATCGGCTTCTGTGTGCTCCATGGACCGGGAGCCGCGGGCCAACCCTGGACCATCACGAAGACCGACGGAAGAACCTCGGAGGGGAGCTTTCCGAAGCTCATCTCCCCACACCAGCCCGCGAAGAACCTCCGAGCGATCACACACGAAGTAGCTCCCGGGATTCGCGCCCGCGTCGAATTCGAGGGCGAGGTCTTCGAGATGGAGGATCAACGCAACTGGACCGACGCCTCGTTCAAGACCTACTGCACTCCGCTCGAGCGCCCCTCCCCCGTCGAGCTCGCGAAAGGCGC
>CAYZGY010000571.1:0-5604 GCA_964478085.1 uncultured Planctomycetia bacterium | reverse complement strand
GCGCGAGGTAGAGGTTCGCGACGGTCTGCGCTTCGACACCCTGCGACGCGTCGACGATGAGCAGCGCGCCTTCACACGACATGAGCGACCGGCGAACCTCGTGCGAGAAGTCGACGTGGCCCGGCGTGTCGATCAGGTTGAGCTCGTAGGTCTCTCCGTCCTTCGCCTCGTACGCGAGCGTCACCGTGTTGCTCTTGATGGTGATGCCGCGCTCACGCTCGAGATCCATCGAGTCGAGGATCTGATCCCGGAAGTCCCGATCGCTGACGCCGTCACAAGCCTGGATGAGGCGGTCGGCGAGGGTCGACTTGCCGTGGTCGATGTGCGCGATGATGCAGAAGTTGCGAATGTGCTTCACGGGCTGCTCGAATCAAAAAGGCGGAGGAACGCGAACCAAGTCGGCGATTGTAGCGCCTCCCCGTCCGCATTTCGAGCCACACACCTTATTTCGAACCGCCGGCCGGCCGGCCTTTCTTCTTCGGCGGCTTCTTCGGCTCCCACTTGCCCTTCTTTCCCTGGATCCACCAGCCTACCTTGCACTTACGTTGCCACTCGGCGCTGAAGAGCGCGGCGATTTTCGGCACTTCCTTCTTCTCGATGCGGTTCGCGGCAGCGAGCTCGAGGTAGAGCTTTTGGCGGTCCTCGTTCTCCTTCTTGACGAGGATCTTGAGGTCGCGCTTCTCGCGGACGCTCAGCTTCTTCTCGTCGCGGACGGACAGGTACCCGTCCTTCCCCTCCCCGACCGCCAGCTTCTGGTAGAACGGGAAGAGCTTCTTGTACCGCGCCTTGAGGGTCTTGCGGATCGCCTTGATCTTCGGCGTGGTGATGTTGAGCTTGACCTTCTTGCCATCTTGGAGAGTGGCGACGCCCAGGAGCGCAGCCGGTGAAGCGGCGACCTCACCCGCGTCTGCCGAGGAGACCAGCGAGCTGACCGCAACCCACGTGGGCCACGGGTTTCTCGTCTCCTCGAGACCGACGGGCTCGCTCGACTCGATCTCGACCTCGCTGAGCTCCGGTCGAACCTCGTCGACGATCTCCCGTGCGGCGTCCTGAATCTCCTCCGTCGGGAGGTAGACGTTGATCGTCACGCAGCCCGTCGATGTCATCGCGCACATCGCGAGGGCGAAAGCTCCGAAGATCGATCTCAAGCTCGTCGTCAGCATCTCTGTCACTGGTCTCTCGAAGGATCGCTTCTCAGTCGGGAAAGACCTCGGTGGTCGCTTCGCCACGGTAGATCTCACGCAGATTCTGCACGATGCTCGGCCAGTCGTAAGGCTGATCCGGCCGTGCGTTGATGATACTCACCTGGGGAACCTGATACCAACGACTCGACATCAAGTAGTCGACGCCGTCCTCACGGTGCTTGCCGCGGAGGAAGAACACCCCGTCGTCGAGTCGCGCGACGAAGCCGAACTGGTCGAAGTAGAACTTCGAGAAGAACGTTTCCTCGATCGCTCCGAAGGGCCCGGAGAGCACGCGACGGATGCTCTCGATCGCGCGGCGGTCGATGTACTGATCGACTCCGGAGCGCTTGACCGTCTCGACGTCGAGCTCGAAGCTCGTCAGCTCACCGGCCGTGTACTCGAGCTCCCGGAGCTCGAGCCCCAGGATGCCGCTCGCGAGCCCGAAGCGAAACGTCTCGCCGAGCTTGACGAGCTCGAGACCCTTCGCCTCGGCGATCCCGACGCGAAAGTTCGAGTACGGCTCGAAGACGTCGTCGAATGCGAAGTTCGCGAGCCGAAGGGTTCCACCGAAAGCCTGTGCACGGAACTCGCCGTCGACGCGCAGTGAGCCGTCATCGTACGTGATGCGCCCTAGGTGGGCATCGAGACGACCTGGCGCGCGCGGCAGATCGTACGCATCGGCGAGTCGTTCGAGCGAGACCCCCCGCACGTCGACCGACGCATCGACGACTCCGTCGACGCGACTGGCGGAGTTCAACCGCAACGAACCGCCGAAGAGGGGCACGTCGAGCGGACCGACGAATGTGACGTTCTCGCCATCGATGTCGAATCGCAGCGTTCGCCCCGGAATCTCGAGGGGACCTCGTCGAGCACGATCGAAGGCGATCTCGACACTCTGACGCTCCCGCGCGAGATTCGCCCCCCAGCGGAGCGGAAAGGTGCCGCGCAGGCCATCGACCTCGAGATCGCCGAGACGAAACCGGACGTCCTCTGGCTCGAACACGAATCCGAAGACGAGGCTCGAGAGCGTTCCTCCGAGGGAGACCTTCGCGCTTCCCCGTCCTTCGAGAGTCGAAGTCTCGAAGAGCTCCGAGTCGGTCGCTAGCGGATCCCGGATGAGAATCTCGTACGCTCGCGCCATCGGCAGATCCGGTGCTTCGAGCTCCGCCCGGACACCGAGCTCGCCGCTCTCCTCGTCACGATCGAAGCTCCAGTAGCCGCTCACGAGCCCCGTGACCGGCGTCGTCGCTTCCACCTTTGCCAACCGAAGCGCATCGAGCTGGCCGTCGTCGTCGAGCGCGAGATGGCCGTCGAACGCGATGCGAAACTCATCACCGTCAACCTCGGCGTAGACATCGTGCCAGAGCAGCTCTCGCATGCGAACGGTCCACACTCCGGTGACCGAACGCTCGCCGTTCGACGATCTGGGACCGAGGCGTACATCGGCCCGCGCATCGACGCCGTAGTAGCCGCCCGATCCGTCCGTCCATTCGATGTCGGAGTCCTTCAGCTCGAGCGCCACGCGCCAGTCCCCTTCGACCTGCCCCTCATCGTAGGCCGCCTGATCGGCATCGACCGACAGACGCACCTTGCCCGTCATGGCGGGGAAGTCGACGAAGCGCGCACGAAACGCGTCGACGAGCTCCGCGGCGTCGAGCGAATCGAGCTGAAAGCGAACCCGACCGACCGAGCCCGTGCCGAGCTCGCGATCGTAAGCCAGACGCTCGAACTCGATGCCCGCGGAGGCCTCGAGCGTCGACGTCGTGCCGGGAAGGCGCACCGCACCACCTTGGATATCGAAGCGCCCCTGAGCGACGGGAGCGAGAGCCGTCCCACCGACCGAGACGTGACCCGAAAACTCACCGCGCCCCTTGCTCAACGTCGCAGGAAGCGAATCGACGACATCAGGCGGCACGAAGTCGAGGATCTTCGCCGTGCGCACATCGCGAAGGTCGACGCGAACGTCGAGGTCCGCGCCACGCTCGCGAAAGAGCCCCTTCGCGTCACCGGCGATCTCCAGCTGCCCACCACCGAGCAGAGTTCCCTGCGCGGAGGTGATCTCGAGGCTCGATTCACCGCTCGACGATCGTTGAAACTCCCCCGAGATCTGCATCGAGCCGGATTCGTCCGTCGTGCGCTGGAGCGCGGCGACCGTCCCGCTCGCGAGAGCATCGAGGCGGAAGCCGACCGTCTCGAAGAAGCCACGAATGCTCGCCTCGAAGAGAAGGTCGAGACGACCGCTGAGCACCTCGATCGACTCGGGATCCCCCGCGATGAGGTCGTCGAATCGCGTCACGAGCTTGACGCCGAGGTCCTCTCCCCAGACCCCGTCGACGGTTCCCGTCATGCCGAAGGCCGCGGAATGCACGAGCTCGTCCACCTGCTCGACGAGTCGGCCCGTTTCCGAATCTCCGAGTCGCCAGTCACGCGAACGAAGCCAAGGAAAGACGGCGGTCGCGCGCACTCCCTCGAAGGAGAGCTCGTTCTCCGGCAGACGATGGATGATGTCGCCTTGTGCGTCACGCGCGATCTCGACACGTCCCCGCACCTCGAGCTTCGCGTCGAGGATTCGTGCGCGCAGCTCGTAGCGAAGTCCGTCGTTGCTCCCGAGGTCGTCGACCTCGATCGTCAAATCGTCGACGAGCAGATCGCGGCCGTCGAGCCGAACTGTCGCCGTTCCCGAATCGATGACCATGCGCCTGAGGGTAAACGGAAGCGCGAGTGGAGACTCATCGTCGACAGGCTCGGGCGTCTGCGGAAACTTCGGCAGAAACGCCAAGCCTCGAAGGTCTTCATCGAAGTTGATGTAGAGCTGTGGTCGGATGAACGAGACTTCACGAATCTCCCCACGAACCAGCTCGACCGGATCGTAGTGAACCGAGATCTCCTCGGCCTCGAAGCGCAACTTGTCCGCCGCCGCTGCCGAGACCGAGCGCAGCTTCGTCAGGGAGAGCTTTCCGAGCGGCTCCGACTCGACCGAATCGATGCGCACCGGCACGTCGAGCATCGAGTGGAGGACCTCCTCGACGAGATAGTTGAGATCTCCACGCTCACCGAGCCACGGGATGACGACGAAGACACCGCTCGTGAATACGAAGGCGAACACGATGGAGAGAATCACGCCCCAGCGCAACATGCGACGCCTCAGGCTCCGCGGTGAGCTCGCAGCCTTCGTCGTCTTCGACGCCTCGCCGGCCTCGGCGTTCGACGTGTCGCTCGGCGACGTCGGCGCAGCGGATTCCGGCGCCTCTTCGGCTGGGTCTCGTTCGTCGGTTGTTCGCACGACGTCGTGCATTGTACCGGTTCTCGGTGGAGTCGCGCCGGCTTCTCCCCGGTCGGGGGGTTTCCGGCTCATCGGTGGGACGCACGAGAGGTCGATTTGTTCGCGAATTCCGTCCGTAGCCGCGGGATTCCTGGAACTTGAAGACTCGGTGGATCGGTCTCGACTCGGCCGAGCCCGATTCGGCCGCGCGGTCGCATGCCGAACGCTCGTGCCGCTTTCACGACGCGGCGACCCGCCGCGTGACTCGATCGTGGGGGGGGGGGGCGGGGGGCGCGGCGCCGCGCCCCGCCGGGGGGGGGGGGGGGGGGGTCCGTCGCGCGGCCCGGCGCCCGGGCCCCCCCGCCGCCCCGCCACGATCGAGTACTTGGTAGGAAAAGACCTGGATCGAGTATCGTGGGCGAGGACAGAGCGGACGGACCGGAAGGACCGGAAGGACCGGACGAAACGACCGACCCGAACCGACCCGAGAAGGAGACCCTCGTGACTCGATTCGTCGCAACTTGGCTTGCAGCGCTCGTGCTCTTCGGATGCGCGACGATCGGTGAAGACGAGATCGAGCCCGGTGCGAGTGCCTCGGCTGGCGCCTTCGAAGCACGTGCGGTTCCGCCGTCGACGGGCGGTCGAGACGTCACCGACGGCTGGAGCGGGTTTCGCGGCGCGGGTCGCGACGCTCGCGCTCACGGGGAGTCGTTTCCTGAGGCGCTCGAATCCCTCGAGTGGGAGGAGCTCTGGCGCGTGCGCGTCGGCGAAGGGCTCTCGGGGCCGATTCGCAGCGGCGATCTCGTCATCTGTCACGCGCGTCGTGACGACGCGGAGATCGTCAGCGCCCACCGCGTCTCCGACGGCAGCGTCGTCTGGGAGAAGAGCCACGCGATCGCGGACTTCTCTCAGCCCTTCGAGGCGTGGGTGATCACGTCCGGGCCTCTCGCGACACCGACGGTCGCGGACGGTCGCGTGTACACCGTCGGGATTCACGGCTTCGTCCAGTGCTTCGATCTCGAAACCGGTGAGCGACACTTCGGGATCGGGTCGGAGGAGATCGACGGCGAGATCTCGAGTCACCGCTTCGGCCACTCGGCTTCGCCGCTCGTCCACGACGGAAAGGTCTTCGTCAGCTTCTCGACGGGTGCGCGCGAC
>CAYZGY010000570.1:0-5605 GCA_964478085.1 uncultured Planctomycetia bacterium | reverse complement strand
GAGCGGCGATGGCCGAGAGCGCCCCGGGAGCGACCTCCTCCGCCGGTTCTCGGACGTTACCCTTGATCAGGCGTCGCGTCGGCTTCGGTTGTTGGCGTCGTCCGACGTACGATTTCGGATTGCTGGGGCGACGGTCGATCTCGGCGCGGTACTTCTCGATCTCCTTCTTGGCCGCGGCGATCTCATCGCGCTCGGCTTGCGACAGCTCGGCCGCGATGTCCGCCGGGGAGACGTAGCGTCCCGACGATTCGAACGACGCGCGGATCTCCTCCGCCGTGAGCTCGCGGTCGTAGAGCGAGGCTTGCTCGATCTCGCCCTTGAGGTAGGCCCGGCCGCCGCCCGTGTGTCGTTTGCCGAGGAGAACACGAGCGTTGCCTCTGCTGAACTTCGGTGACTGCGCTTTACGATACGGATTCGCGGTTTTTTCACCGTTGCGGTAGATCGTCGTGTTTCCGTTCTCTGCGTACGTGATCGCGACGTGGACGAGCTCGTCGGGTTTCGCGGTTTCGTCGGAGCGCACGATATTCTCGGTTCGGCGATGAGATTCGCTGCCCGACATCCATCGTCGTCGCTCGCGTTCGGCGTAGACGATCGAGTCGAAGACACTTCCGTCGCCCGTTTCGAGGGAGATCGCGCCGCCGCCACCCTGACCGAGATCAGGAAGAACGACCCACGCCTCGAGCGTCTTCTGGCGGATGTCCTTCGTGATCGCCGGGGTGATGAGGAAGTCGTCCTTGCCGTCGAGGATCAGACGACCGCCTTGAATGCGCGCGCCACCCTCGAGCTTTCCGTGAAGTCCGCCCACGACGTCGTTCGCGGAGTCGCCGTCGAAGGTCCAGCGGGCGAACGGTGCAGGTCCGTCGGGTCCCTTCTCACCGCTCTTGGCGCGCTTCTCCTGTGCGACCTTGCGTGCTCGGCCTTCGAGCGTGGCGATCTTCGACGTCAGCTCGCCGACCTTGCCCTGAAGCTCGTCGATTCGCTTTTGCCGCGCTTCTCGCTCGGACTTCGAGACGACGTCCCGCTCACCGTGTTTCACGCCCTCGAAGACCGACTTGATGCGGTAGTAGTCCGTTTGAGGAATCGGATCGAACTTGTGCGAGTGGCAACGCGCGCAATTGACGGTCATGCCGAGAAACGACTGGGATACGACGCTGACGAGGTCCTCGAGCTCCTCTTCCCGCGTGATCTTCCGTTGTGTTTGGTTGCGCTGGCTGTTGCCCGCTTGGTCGTAGGGGCCGCAGACGAGGAGGCTCGTCGCGATGGTCGTCTCGCTCGTGACGGGCTCGAGCACGTCGCCGGCGATCTGCTCGCGTGCGAACTGATCGAAGGGCTTGTCCGCGTTGAAGCTGTCGACGACGTAGTCGCGATAGTGCCAGGCGTTCCCGCGAAGTCGGTCGTACTCGTAGCCCTGGCTCTCCGTGTAACGCGCGATGTCGAGCCAGTGCCGTGCCCACCGTTCGCCGTAGTGCGGCGAGGCGAGGTAGCGCTCGATGAGCTCTTCGTAGGCGCGTGGATCCTTGTCGCTGACGAACGCGTGGATCTCCTCGGGCGAGGGCGGGAGACCGAGCAGGTCGAACTTGAGTCGACGGATCAGCGTCGCGCGATCGGCGTCGGGGTTCGGGGTGAGACCCTTCTTCGCGAGCTTCTCGAGAACGAATGCGTCGATCGGGCTGCGCACCCAGTCGTTCTTCGCGACATTCGGCAGTGCCGGCTTCGTCAGAGGTTGGAGCGACCAGTGATCGCTCGAGATCGTCGCTGCCTTCGTGTCGCCCTTCCACTCGGCGCCTTCGTCGATCCAGCGACGCACGAGCGCGATCTCCGCGACGGTCAGACGCTTGCCGCGAGGCGGCATCACGGTGACGGGCTCTTCGCCGCGCCCTTCGATCAGCTGGACGAGCAGGCTCTCGGCGCTCTTACTCGGGATGATCGCCCGGCCCGAATCACCGCCGCGCAGCGCAGCTGCCTTGTTGTCGAAGCGCAAGCCGCCTTGCTGCTTCTTCGCTCCGTGGCACTTCGAGCAGCGCTTTTCCAAGATCGGCGCGATGTCGCTTTCGAACTCGATCGCTGAGATCGTGCTCGCGGACGCGACGAGGGCAACCGAAACCCAGGCAGTCGATAAGACTCGACGAGTCAAGTTCATGGAACGAACCCTTCCGTACAATCGTAACGAGGAAGATTCGATTGTACTTGAGCGAGAGAGCCCATGCCAAGTCGAGGTCGGGAGGTGCTACTCGTCGGCGGTCGCCCGAAGATCCGTCTTACCGAGCGAGACGAGCGATTTGAGCGCTTCGCTGACGGGTGTGTCGACGGGTTCGACGGTCGACTCCTCGACGAAGGCCAGGCGACCCGCGGCGGGATTCGGCGCGCTCGGCACGAAGACCGTGAGCTCGGTCTTGCCGTCGTCTCGTGTGCGTCGATTGGTCACGAGCCCGATCTCGACCGCGTTCGGCTCTCGGCTCGGCACGAGGACGACGTCCTGAAAGACCGCGTCCTTGCCTTTGCCGTAGCCGAGCACTTGCTTGAGCGTCTGGTAGATTTGACCGAGCGTCGGGATGCGATCGAGCGCCGCGTCAGTCTTCGCCCAGATCCAGCGACCGAGGAACGTCGAGACGAAGAGTCCGACGAGGTAGAGCGTCACGGTCACGAGGACCAGCGCGAGACCCGGAAAGTAAAAGTTTTGGCGCGCGAGCCAGGATTCCGCGATCAGGTACTCGGCGTAGGCGACGCTGAAAATGAAGCCGCCGATCGGGAGAAGCGCGACGAAGCCCGCGATCAGGCATCGTGTAACGTGGCCGAATAGAGCGTTCATGGGTCGAGGATCCGCAGAACCTCAATTGCGCGTCAGGGCGCCGCTGAGGCTTTCGAGTAGCGATTCCACCGAGAACGGCTTCTGCAAGAACGTCACCGGCTCGGTGTCGGGGAGTTCCCGAACCGCGACATCTTCGCTGTGCCCGCTCATCAGCACAACGGGGATTTCGGCGTTCAGCTCTCGAATCTGCCGGTACGCGGCCGCACCGCCGAGGCGGGGCATCTTCAGGTCGAGCAAGACGGCGAGGACACCGTCGGCGTTCGCTCGGTAGGTGTCGACGCCGTCGCTTCCGTCACGAGCGGTGAGGACATCCATCCCTTCGCGCTCGAGAGCGAGGCGGACGACACGACGAATCGGCGCCTCGTCGTCGATGATGAGAATCTGCCCACTCGGTTTTTCGATCGGCGCGTTCGCGGAGCCCCGCGGAGGGCCGATCTGCAGAACCTCCCAGATCTCGACCAGCAGGGCTCCCGAGGCCGCGACTCCGAAGTACGCGATGACCGAAATCGCCGGGGCACACGCAGATCTTCGAAAGTACTCGAAGGACTTGCTCATGGGCTCCTCACGCACTCGCCGGACACCTGGCTCGCCGGACACCTGGCTCGCCGGACACCTGGCTCGCCGGACGAGATTCTTCGCCGGGTCTTCCCCGGCTCACCACCGTGATTCTCTTCTTCTACGGCGTGCGACGCGCAGAAACGACGAATGCCCACGTCGTGGGGAGGCGCGAACGCACGTGCGTCATGCTGACGGAGCGATCTTCCGGAAAACCAGAACGTTCTCCGGTGGCGTAACGGAATCTACGGAGGGCGTACGGGGAAACCCTCTCCGTTCGTGCGTGCGCAGATCGGGGAGCGTAGTTAATTCGAACGAGGCTTGCAGGATCGTCCGAGCCAATCGAAGAAGACTCGGTGCCAGAGAACGCCATTCTGTGGGGTCAGAACCCAGTGACCCTCCTCCGGGAAGTAGAGGAATCGCGAGGGGACTCCTTGGACCTGCGCGGCCGTGAACGCTTCCATGCCCTGGGTGACCGGGACGCGGAAGTCCTTCTCGCCGTGGATGACGAGGAGGGGCGTCCTCCAGTTGCGGACAAACTCGTGAGGGGAGAATCGCTCGTAGTCGCGGGCGATCTCGGCCGACTTCCAGTACGGACCACCGAGATCCCAGTTGACGAAGAATAGCTCCTCCGTCGAGCCGTACATCGACTCGAGGTTGAAGACGCCGCAGTGTGCGATCATCGTCGCGAAGCGGTCGTCGCTGTTGCCCATGAGCCAGAAGACGGTGTACCCACCGAAGCTCGCCCCGATCGCGCCGACGCGTTCACGGTCGACGTAGCTCTCCGTCAGCATGTCGTCGGTCGCGGAGAGGATGTCCTGCATCGCCTGCCCTCCCCAATCGCGACTGATCTGGTCGTTCCACTCACGACCGAAGCCCGGCAGGCCGCGGCGATTGACCGCGAGCACGACGTATCCCTGCGCGGCCATGAGGTGGAAGTTCCAGCGGTACGAGAACCACTGACCGATCTGGCCCTGCGGTCCGCCCTGACAGTACGTCAGCATCGGCCACTTCTTCTTCGGGTCGAAATTCGGAGGGTAGATCACCCAGTTGTGGATCGACTTGCCGTCGCTTGCGCGCACCCAGCGCTCCTCGATCGTCGGCACCTCGAGACCGGCGTAGATCTCATCGTTCGTCTTCGTGATGACCTTCGCCTCTCCACCCGTCGACGAAAGGGTGAGCAGCTCGTAGGGGCGAATCATGCTCGAACGCGCGACGAGGAGCGTCTCGCCGTCGGCCGCGATGTCTCGGAGTGACCAGTTGTACCGACCGCTCGTGATTTGCTGGGCGCCAGGCTCGCCGGGCTTGACGCGAAAGATCTGATTGGTGCCGCGGAACTCCGAGACGAAGAGGAGCGCGCTCGAGTCGGGCAGCCACGTCGCGCCGTGCGCGGTCTGGTCGAGGCCGTGGGTGACGTCGACGATCTCGCCGTTCTGTCGATCGTAGAGCATCACGCGATTCCGATCGGACTCGAAGCTCGGTCTCTCCATCGAGTGGAACGCGAGGAAGCGGCCGTCGGGCGAGTAGACGGGCTCGTTGTCGTAGCCGTTCATGCCCGTCGTGATGTTGACGGTGCGCGCGCCTTCGTCGATACCGACGGTGTAAACGTCGCTGTTGGTCGATTCCGCCCAATTGCGCACGTTCTTCATCGTGAACGCAATCTCGCGGCCATCGGGGGACCAATTGAAATGCTCTGAGCCTGCGAACGGGGGGACGGGGCAATCGGCGCGTACTCCCTCCATCAAGTCTCGAGCTTCCCCGGCGACTCCCTTGCCGCTGAGCTCTGCGACGTGGAGATGGGTGAACTTGTAGTCGTGCCAGGCGCTCCAGTGACGGTAGAACAGCGAGTCGATGATGCGCGCGTCCGCCTTCGGGAGATCCTTGGCAATGTCGAGCTCGTTGACGGTCTTGTCGAGCTTGACGTTCGCCGTGAACGCGATGTGCTTTCCTGTCGGGGAGACCTTGAGATTCGCGATGCCGCCTTCGACGTTCGTGATCTGCCGGAGGTCTTTGCCATCGACACGCATCGACCAGGCCTGCGGCGTCACGTCGTCTCCGTTTCCGCGTGACGTGACAAAGTACAGGTGGACGCCCCTCGCAGTCTCCGCCCATTGAAGACCACTCGCGCTCTTGAGATCTCCGAGGACAAGGGTGTCCCGGCCGGTCTTGAGCTCGACGACTCGAATTCCGCTCTTCCCCGCGTTCTCTGAGAGCTCGTAGCGCCGCACTGTGTAGGCGGCG
>CAYZGY010000569.1:0-5612 GCA_964478085.1 uncultured Planctomycetia bacterium | reverse complement strand
GGCCCCCCGCACGAAATCGCGCAACACGGATTCCCGCACGTCGCGTATCGGGGAGGGCACTGGACGAACTTCGACCGACGCGGCGAGCGCGTCCAAGTGGGCACGCGCGGACCGAAGGAATATCACATCGACGCCGACAACGCCTACGCACGCGCGTTTGTCGAGAAGCACCACGAGAACCAGTTCTTCCTCTACGTCGCGTATCGCGCGCCGCACGTCCCACTCGACGCGCCGCCGAAGTACCTCCGTCGCTTCCCGGGAAAGATGCCCCAGCGCCGACGGCAAGCCCTCGCGATGATCTCGGCGATCGATGACGGCGTCGGCGGCGTTCTCGAGGCGCTTCGTGCGAAGAAAATCGAGGATCGCACGCTGATCTTCTTCATCGGCGACAACGGCGCGCCGCTCAAAATTCACAAGCACGACGCGCCCGGTGGCGGACCGGGTTGGGACGGCTCGATCAACGACCCGCTCAACGGCGAGAAGGGCATGCTCACCGAAGGCGGCATCCGCGTGCCGTTCCTCGCGTACTGGAAAGGGAAGGTGCCAGGGGCTCGAGTCGTCGACCATCCCGTCGTCTCGCTCGACGTCGCCGCGACGGCGCTCGCGATGGCCGGACTCCCCGAAGACGAGAAGCTCGACGGCGTCAATCTCTTGCCCTGCTTGACCGGGAAGAGCACCGCGCCGCCCCACGAAGCGCTCTACTGGCGGTGGATCGCACAGTCGGCGATACGCGAGGGTCGCTGGAAGTACCTGCGCGGCGGAGAGCGCGAGTACCTCTTCGATCTCGATGCCGATCGAAGCGAGAAGAAGAACCTGCTCTCGACGCACCCCGAGATCGCCAAGCGCCTGCGAGAGAAACTCACGGCCTGGTCGCAGGAGCTGTCGCCTCCGGGACTCGCGAGCGGAAAGATGTCCGAGGTCTGGGAGACGTACTTCGATGTCTACCTCGACGGCAAGCCTGCCCCGCCTCTGCGACCGCGCGCGACCTCGAGGAAGCGAGATCGCACGCCACGCGCACAGGGTTGGGTGCTGCGAAACAGTCGTGCGAAGACGACGAAGCGAGGCTGGGAGGTACGGCCAAAGGGGAAGACGAAACGAGGCGGACGACCCTTCATCGCATTCGCGGGGCTCGATCTTCCAGCGAAGATCGAGGTGGTGGTCGATCTACGCGCCGAAGACTCGTCGACGGTCGGTGTCGCCTGGCGCACGAAGGGGCAACGAGACTTCCCGAGCGATCAGACGAAGTCCAAGCCGCTCGCGAACACTTCGACGGGAAAGCGCGCTGCTCTCTCCGTTTCGGCTGAAAAGAATGTCATCCACCTGCGCGTCCACCTCCCCCCCGAGGGCGCGACGGTGGAACGAATTGAGGTCCGCGACGAGCGCGGAAAGAAGCTACGCAGTTGGTCGTTTGTCGAGTAGCCTCTTGGCATCATGAGATACAAACGGCTCGTTCCGCTCCTGTTGTTTCTGGTCGTCGGCTGCGGTGGCACTCCCGATCTGGGCTCCTGGCGCACGTCGCAAGCGAACGTACGAGACGCGAATGAGCGCCTCCCGCTCGCCCAGGAACTTCGTCGAGTTTCGGAGCTGCGATCGAAGTTCGAGCTGGCGAAGTCACGCGAGCTCGCTCTGCGCCTCGCGGCCGAGAATCCGGGTCATCCGACCATCTGCCTCATCGCGTCTCGCGCGGAGTCGGACGGCGTATTCCTGTTCCCTCGATCCGAGCAGGAGAAGCGCGATCTCGCGGCGCTCAGCGCGCTCGATTTCGCGAAACAGGCCGTCGGCGACTCGACTCTTCCGTCGCAAGAGATGCTCGCGCAGTACGCGTGGGCACTCGGGACCTCGACGCACCTTCAGCCGATGTTCGACCGCTCCGACCACGCGAAGAAGACCCTCGAGGTGGTCAAGCTGGCCCTGAAGAAGAACGGGGACAGCCCCACGGCACTCGCGACCTTCGCCACGCTGCGACTGCGCCTCGCGACCCTGCCGTGGATCGCGAAGGTGATGGCATCGGACGCCCCGGAAGGAAGCATCGAAGGGGCCGAGAGGATGGCACGCCAGTGCGTCGAGCTCGAGCCGAGTGTCGAGTATCGGCTCCTTCACGCGAAGACTCTCGTCGCGGCAGAGCGCGTCGACGAGGCGCGAAAGGTCCTCGCCGCGGCGCTGGAAGCCGAGCCGAAGTATCCGCGGGATCGAGTGCTGCGGGGGGAGGTGGAGGCGTTTGCCGCGGAGATCGGCGAGGCGTCGGAGTGAAGAGGGCGGGCATCACCCGCCCGCATCACGCCGAGGATCGATGATTGCCGAGATGAGGTCACGACGCGGCGACTCGCCGCGTGACTCGATCTTCGCGTCGACCCGGAGGAACCGGGTCAACGCTACGCTCGAGTTCAGCTGGGAGAAGAGGCAGGATCAGGCTTTCCAAGTCGAGGGTACGTCAATCTGTGCTCCGTTTCGCGAGCGCGACTCGCGCAGAAGCAGCCCGAGCTTCACCGAGAGTGCCGACTCGTTCGGTGGCGACATCGCGGGGACGCTGCCGCTCTCGATGCACTCGAGAAGATAGTCGATCTCTCCTTCGTAGCCATCACCGCTGAGCACGTCAGGCGTCTCTTCGTTGCCGTCCGGCTTGTAGATCGTCAGCGGACGCGACGCCCCCGAATCGAAGGACAGGAGGCCTCCCTCGCAGAAGATGTCGAACGACATCGAGAAGGGGTAGTCGCCCGGAGTGAACCAGCCGCCTTCGATCGTCACGGGCACGTCGCCGTACTGGAGCGTACCGTGGTAGTGATCGAAGCCTCCGTCGGCGCTCTTCGCTCCCGAGCCGCGGACGCTGTCGGGAACGCCGAGGAGGTGGTGCGCGAAGTCGACGTCGTGAATGGAGAGGTCGAGGATCATCCCCCCCGAGCGCGTCTCGTCCGCAAGCCAGCCGCTCCAACCCGGAAGGGCCGAGCGCCGACCGAATCGAGCACATCGAACCGCGCCGATCTCGCCGCTCTGGATGATCTCCCGCGCCTTGCGGTACTCGGGCCAGAAGCGGATGCACTGTCCCACCATCAGCGTCGCGTCACTCGCCGCGTCGGCGGCGACCATGCGATCGACCTCCTCCTCGCTGAGGCCCATCGGCTTTTCGCAGAGGACATGCTTCCCCTTCGCGAGCGCCTCCGAGACGTAGTCGGCGTGGAGAAAGGTCGGCAGGCAGACGGAGACGAGCTCGACGTTCGGGTCGTCGAGCATATCGGTCGGCGTCTCGTACTTCGCGAGTTTCGAGAAGTCGAGCTTCTCGCCCTCGGCCATGAAGTTCCCTTGGCGCCCTTCGCAGTCGCCCTCGAGGCGTTTGGCGACGGTATCCGAGACCGCGACGAGTTCGGCCTTCGGGTGCGAGAGGAAGACGCGCAGCTGCGTCATGCCCATGAAACCGAGACCGACGACACCGACTTTGACCATGAGACGCTTCTCCGTGAGATCGGGGGAACGAGAGATGATCGCAGAGTATACGCGAGGTCGAGTCCCCGAAACCAGAGAGCGTTCACCTTCCAGGCATCGGATCGAAGACGTCGGGAGAAATGCCCCGCTCGTGCCCGTAACGCTCGGCCACTTCCCGCACGGCGTCCTCCGCATCGGAGCGTGCGAGAATCGCGACCGTACCGCCGCTCCCCCCACCCGTGATCTTCGCGCCGAAGAGTCCGCGGTCCGCGCCGAGCTCCCGAACGAGCTCGACCAGACGATCGGTTCCCGTGGACCCGAGCCCGCAGGCCGAGTAGCTCTCGTGACTCGCGAACATCAGATCTCCGAGCTCGCGAAGTCGGTCGTCGCCGATCTCGGGCTCGTCTCGAAGAATCGCGGCGAAGCGCTCGACACGAGCGTTCTCGTAAATCGGATGCTCCGTCGGAACGCGTACGGCGTACTCCCGTGACGGGTCGATCTTCGTCACCGTGTCCCCCGTCTCGCCGAATCGCGCGAGGAAGTCGTCACCGACAATTCGCTCGGGCAGAAGACCTGCGAAGCGACTCTCGTAGTCCTCGGGAGTCAGCTCCGTGAGATACTCGAGCGAAACGAGCTCCTCGCGCAACATGCGTCGCCCCGCGAACGCGCCAACTCGCACGGACGTGTAGTCCACGACGTCTCCACCAACGCTCGCGATCTCGTGACGAACGCCCGAGTCGATCCCCCAGAATCGGATCGAGTCAGGGATCACGATCGCACCTTCGACCTGATCCGGGCGGCATCGAATCGCCAGCAAAGAGCCCGGCTTACCGCACGCTGACGCCAGCTGATCCATGATGCCGCAGGGCGCCCCGGCGATGCGATTCTCGACGACCTGCGAGAGCACCGCGATCGCGTGAGACTCCATGCCGTGGACGAGTGCCGAGCAAAACGCCCGCATCGACGCGACCTCGAGTGCCGCCGACGAGCTGACGCCCTTCCCCTCCGGAACCGACGACTCGACGAGGACACGCCAGCCGTGCGCGATCTTCTCTCGACGAATCTGCAGAAGAGCGATGACGCTGCCGAGCACGTAGGCGACCCAACGCGTCTCCGACGACTTGCCGAAGAAATCGCGGGCGGCGTCGAAGTTCCCCCAGCTCGCGAACTCGCCGAGCGAGCGCCAGTCGACGTGCTCGAAGACACGTGCCGGCCCCTCGCCGATCGGCGAAACGCTCACGACGCGCGTCGAGAGATTCGAACTCGGCTGGACGAAGACGCGCGTCCGCTCCGCGAGCGGCATCTCGAGGACGAGCGATCCCGAGTAGTCCGCGATGCCGCCCAAGACGTCGAGGCGCCCCGGCGCGGATCCGACGAAGACGGGTCGCTTCGAATCGAAGAGACCCTCGGCGGCGCGTGGCAGGACGTCGGGGAGCGCGTCGAGCGTGTCTTCAGTCATCGGACAGCTGACGCGCGAGCTCCTCGAGGAGCCCGCGACGCTCGAGCGCTCGCCGGAGCTCGGGCTCGACACGCTGGCGGATCGCCTCGTTCGCGTAGCCGACCCAGGCCACGTCCTCGTCGACGTCGAACGGTGCGCGCAGCGGATTTCCGAGCGGATCCGTGACGACGACGCCGACCTCTCGCGCGATGAGCTCCGTCGCGAGGTCGTACGGATGACAACAGAGACCGAGCTGGAGACCGCGCTTCGCGAGCACGTTCTCCATCAGCGGACGCAAGTCGGCGACGAAGCGATCGTGACCGACGATGAGCTCGTAGAGCTGGCCCCCCGTCGAGACGTACTGATCCTCGAAACAGCGTGCCTTGCCGGCGACGATCGGGCCGAGCAGCGACTCGACGATCTCGTCGTCGATCTCCGCCAGCACGTCGCGCGCTCCCGGGAAGAATCGCGAGATGCTCGCGAACCCGTGCTCGATGGTCTCCGCTGTCGATGGACTATGCGCTTGCGGACGCGACTCTCCGGTGAATCGATCGTGACGTTCGGCGTGCGCGCCGCCTCCTCGAGTCGCCCAGAGCGAGTCGTAGGCGAACTGCTTGAGGAGCGGGATCTCGGTCTGGACGGCGAGCTCGACGCCCTCGAGACACGTCACGTTTCCAACTTTGGGCGCGACTCCCGTCAGCACCCACGCGCTGCGCTTCTGGTACATCAGTCCGCGCGTGCCGTCGATCGGGTCGAA